>NZ_JBALLY010000002.1:88777-89414 GCF_036963045.1 Bacillus sp. JJ864
TCGTTAATGCGGGATAAAACGAGGCGCAGTATAAAATACTGCGCCTCATTCCATAGGTAAATACGACATTTTGTTTAGGATTATGTAGTATGTATATATTTTACCTCATGATATATATTTATATTAAAGATATGAGATAAAAGATACATAGTACGCCTTTTGTTTAATTGAATACCCTAACCTAGTAAAACGCGAACTAATTGAATAATTGTTTCGTTTTCTACTTTGTAGTAAATTTCCAATCCTTTTCTTTCGCTTGAAACAATTTTAGCGCTTTTTAACTTCGCTAAATGCTGAGAAATTGTAGATTGTGGCATGTTTAAGCCCGTATACATTGTAGAAACGTTACTTGGTCCTCGCTCAATCAATCCTTTTACAATACATAAACGCACTGGATGAGCAAGTACTTTTAATAATTCTGCATTGTTTTCATATAGTTCTATTTCCTGTTGAAAGGTTTCTAACATATTCTCTCCACCTCCATGTGTGCTGTTATACCAATACTATACATAACAAAATTTTAAACCAAAGAGAACAGTTGTTGCAAAAAAAATGCTCTAAAGTAAAGAAATTGTAAGAAAAGAGACCGTGATGTAACTAATTTGGATAAATCTAGATATTTTTCCATTAGGATAAA
>NZ_JBALLY010000002.1:89463-107529 GCF_036963045.1 Bacillus sp. JJ864
ATTTATATTACAATCTTACCATATTTTATTTTTCTTTCAATAATGGAAATGAAAAAAATTTTGATAATTTGAAAGGAATTATATATATTAATCTGGAAATTAAGAGAGATAGAAAGAAGGGATAGTCATGAGAATAGAATTTTTAGGAACAGGCGGTGCCACACCAACTCCAAGACCAGGGAGTTATAGCAAAGTAAGTAAAGAGGCGAGAGAAAAAGGGGTGCCATATAGTAGAATGGGACCGAGCGTTTTTATTCACGATCTTAGCCTATTAATTGATACGCCGGAGGAAATACGCTTGCAATTAGAGAGATCTCAAATATTGAAAGTAGAAGCCGGAATTTACTCTCATTGGCATCCAGATCACACAATGGGACGGAGAATTTGGGAAACGATGGCGTTTGAAACGAATAGAGCTTGGGGTACAGCGGTATATGTACCAGAGCAAGTAGCAGAGGATATGAAAACATTTTTAGGATTGTGGGACCATCTGCAATTTATGCAGCAGCAAGGATGGATTGATGTAATTGTATTACGAGATGGGCAATCTTTTGTGAAAAATAAAATAACAGTTGCGCCATTTCGTTTACATGAACAATATATGTATGCATTCTTATTAGAAGAAAAAGAAAAGCGAGTACTTATTGCAATGGATGAATTATATAAATGGGAACCACCTGCTCATTTGATTGGTAATTTAGATGTAGCTATTTTACCAATGGGAATTGTTGAGTTTGTCTGGAAGACGAAAGAGCAAATACGAGACCGTGCTTTAATTGAACACATACGCGAGGCGACGTTTGAAGATACACTAGAAGTAGCGAAACAATTACGAGCAAAGCATACAATTATTACGCACATTGAAGAAGTAGACAATCTTGGATATGATGAATTGAAAGAAATTGAAGCTGAATTACGAGCGGAAGGTATGAATATAACGTTTGCTTACGATACGATGAAAATCGATGTGTAGAGGTGCAAAGTATATGGCTGCATCAAAAGGAAATCTATATGGAAACACAGCTAGATTTTATGATTTAGAAGAGAGACAGGATCATAGAGAAGTATCTTTTTATCTTGAAAGAGCTTCTAAATTCTCAGGTGATATTTTAGAGATTGCTTGTGGGACAGGAAGAATTACTTTGTCCTTAGCTCAAGCTGGCTTTTCGGTATGGGGAATTGATTTATCCGAATATATGTTGCACTTACTTCAAGAAAAGCTACACGCTATGTCTAGTGAAGTTCAGAAGAAGATTCACCTTCAGCAAGCAAATATGACGAATTTTACTATGAATAAGAGCTATGATTTCATCTTAATTCCGGGTATTTCATATCAAGCATTGCTCAAACAAGAAGACCAGATCGAATGTTTGAAAATGGTATATAAACATCTTAAAGATGATGGAGAATTTATATTCAATGTATTTCGCCCGTTTAAGCAATTAGATCAAACTTGGGTTCAACCTGAAGCGGTGCAATGGGAGAAGGTAGATCCGCAAACAGGAAGTGCAATTCAAAAGTCTCATATTGCCAAAGCTATTGATGTAGAAAATCAAATTATTTATCCAGAATATATATTTCGGGTTACACATGAGAATGGGACAAAAGAAGAATTAAGAGAACAGTTGTCTCTTAAATATTACTACTATGAACAAATAACGAATATGATTCAGGATGCTGGATTTACAATCGCTGAGCAATATGGGAATTACGAGGGTGGCTCTATTGAAGATGGATCAGAGTTGATTTTTGTTTGTAGGAAGTAAAAAGGAGAGTTTGCTTACTTCATTAATGAATTGTTGTAGATATGTATGAAAATAAAAGGTTTCTTTCTAATTTAGGAGAATTTGTTTACGGAAACTTATTTTACTGGTGATGGGAGAGAAGCTATATATTATGTCACTTTCAATTCTAAAAGCTAATAATCAAGATGTGAGCGTTATTTTAAAGCATTCTGCAGCTGGGATATATGAAAGTACTGGTAATACAGTTAGCCCTTCGGAAGAAAAGGTATACGAAATGTTTACCGCTATACTGGAAAAAGGGGGATATTATTTAGTAGCTAAAGAAGACGATCAAATACAAGGATGGATTCTTCTTGGTGAAAATAAAGATTACTTTACAGATGCAATTGATGGATTTATCTATGATATATTTGTCTTACCTGAATATCGTGGAAAAGGACTATCTAAGGTGCTTATCCAGCATGGAATTGAGGAGTTAAAATTAAAGGGCTATAAAGAAATAGGTTTAAATGTGTTTGCATCGAATACGGCGAAAGAATTGTATAAAAGATTAGGATTTAAGGAAACTCAAATTTTAATGAAATTATCAATTTAATACATTAAAGCTAGATGGATTTTCTTCATAAACTCAGTTACAATCTTACGAAAGAGTATGCTATTATCGTTGTAGAAAATCTGAACATTCGTAACATGGTTAAAAACAGAAAATTATCGAAATCTATTTCTGATGCAGGATGGGGAATGTTTCGAAACATGCTTGCTTACAAGTGTGAAAATCATGGCGGTGTACTCATTAAAATAGAACCAAATTATACTTCACAAGACTGTTCTTTTTGTGGGAATCGTGTGAAGAAGTCTCTCTCTATTCGTACTCATATTTGTACAAAGTGCGGAATGATATTAGATAGAGATTATAATGCGAGCCTGAACATCTTACAAAAAGGATTAGAAGAATTGCTTATCACAAACTAAAGTCTACAAACTGTAGGGCAAGGTTATGTCCGAACAGTATAAACTACGCCTGTGGAGACTGTGTAAGACGCAGTGGGTCCCCCCACTGCGCAATGGTCTATGAAACAGGAAGCCCCTTCTTCAATCAGGCCGTAAGATGGATAAGGAGGGGTTATTCACGAGGTAACGACTTCTTCAACATACGTAAGTGCATGCTCAAAGTCCGCAATTAAATCGTCTACGTTTTCTAATCCGACAGATAAGCGCAGCAGTGCATTTGAAATTCCACGTTTTTCACGTTCTTCTTGTGACATGGCAGCGTGTGACATTTTTGCTGGATACGAAAGGATTGATTCAACAGCTCCTAAACTAACTGCAAATACGGGAAGTTGAATGTGTGCTAGAAATTGTCGCAGCACATGTTCAGATTCTAGTGTAAAGGAAAGGACCGCTCCTGCTGATTGTGCTTGATTGTGCTGCGTTTCATATCCGAGATGGGATGGTAACCCTGGATAATAGATATCTTTAATTTTGGGATGCTGCTGTAAATAACAGGCGATTTTTTCAGCGTTTCGCGAAGAGTGCTCTAAGCGAACGTGCAATGTTTTTAAACCGCGAAGGACAAGGGAGCAATCTTGTGGTCCTAATATAGCTCCAAAAGAATTTTGTAAAAATCCTACCTTTTTTGCGAGTTCTTCATCTTTTACGATTGCTAATCCTGCGGTAACATCACTATGACCTGCAAGAAATTTTGTTGCGCTATGGAGAACGATATCAGCCCCAAGTTCTAGTGGTTTTTGGTAAAGGGGTGTTAAAAATGTATTATCAACAAAAGTGAGCGCACCAATAGATTTTGCAAGTTCACAAACGGCGCTAATATTTGTTACTTTTAATAATGGATTTGATGGTGTTTCAACGTAAAAAACTTTTGTATTAGGACGAATGTTTTGTTTTACCTCTTCTAAATTTGTCATGTCAACAAATGTGTGTGAAACGCCGTAACGAGAAAGAACTTCCGTTATAATTCGGTATGTCCCCCCGTATACGTCTTCAGAAATAAGGACATGGTCTCCTTGCGATAAAAGAAGAAAAGTTGTTGAAATCGCAGCCATGCCAGATGAAAAGGCAAATCCTTTGCTTCCGCCTTCTAGTAAAGCGATTAGTTCCTCGAGAGCTTCGCGTGTTGGATTTCCAGAACGACTATAATCATATTTTCCAAATGTATCTACATCAAATTGATGAAATGTAGATGTATTATAAACAGGAACATTTACAGCACCTGTTTGTTTGTCATGCTTAAAACGATTATGAAGTAAAAGTGTATCTAGGGAATAACTCATATTCTCACTCCTTCTTTTACTTGTTTTAAAGTTTGCTGTAAGTCTTGAATCAAATCATCTTGGTTTTCAATTCCTACGGAGAAGCGAAGTAGACGATTACAAACGCCTCGTGCAGTGCGAATATCTTCTGGTATATCGGCATGTGTTTGTGTTGCTGGGTATGTAATAAAGCTTTCTACACCGCCAAGACTTTCTGCGAACGTAATAAGAGAAAGTGATTGCAAGAACGGATCAATCCATGCTTCTTCTCGTAGTTTAAAAGAGATCATACCGCCTTTTCCTGGATAATACACATCGGTTATCGCTTCTTCTTCTTGTAAATAAGAAACAATTGCTTTTGCATTCTCTTCGTGCTGCCTCATGCGCAGCGCTAATGTTTTCATGCCGCGTATTAAAAGCCAAGAATCAAATGGGCTTAACACAGCTCCAGATGCGTTGTGATAGTGAGCGAGTTCTTCGCATAATTTTGCCCCTTTTGCAACAACGAGTCCGCTTAATACGTCATTATGACCACCTAAATACTTTGTAGCGCTATGCAGGACAATATCAGCTCCTATTGTTAATGGTTGTTGTAAATAGGGTGTGTAAAATGTGTTATCAATAATAAGGAGCAGGTCGTGCCGCTTTGCAACGGCAGCAACTGCGGCAATGTCGGTTATTTGCATAAGTGGATTTGTTGGTGTTTCTATGAAAATGGCTTTTGTTTTCGGTGAAATTGCTTTTTCAATTTCTTCTATATGCTGCGTATCTACATATCTACATCGAACATCCCATTTTTGCTCGTGCTCTGTAAATAAACGATATGTTCCGCCGTATAAATCTTCAGATACAATCAGTTCGTCACCAGAGCGGAATAATGAAAGGACAAGAAGAACAGCAGCCATTCCTGAGCTACAGGCATAGCCTTGTTCACCTTGTTCTAAGTCAGTGATTGCACGCTCTAATAAAAGGCGTGTTGGGTTTCCAGTTCGGGAATAATCAAACCCAGTTGACTTTCCAATTCCTTCGTGGCGATAAGCTGTGGAGAAGTAAACGGGTGGATTGACTGCTCCAGTTGTTGTTTCACTGCGATTTCCAATTTGGGCAAGCTTTGTTTCGATTGTAGACATAATAAAATTCCTCCTTAGTGCAAAATAAAAAAGCCTTCTAAGAAGAAGGCTTTTTTATGACGAATATAGTCTTCTTCTTATCTGTCAAATCATTTCTCAATTTGCTGGAATTAGCACCTTATTAACAAATAAAAAGCTTGTTAATGGTTGCTGAGGCGTCATTGGGCCAGTCCCTCGACCTCTCTCGATAAGAATTCGAAATATGAAGTTTTTAATTATGTTTTTTACTTTACAATAAATTTAGAAAGAAACGCAACTATTTTTTGAATAATTTTATTTTTCTTTCTTTTTGTTGACTTTCGTACTTTAACATGCTAAATTAGTAAAAAAATTAACAAAGATTGTTAATAAGTGAACGGATGATGTTCGCTTTTTGAAAACATAATTGAATGAAACTCTTATCAAGAGTGGTGGAGGGAAAGGCCCTGTGAAACCCAGCAACCTTCAAACAACATGTTTGAAACGGTGCTAAGACCTGCGGAACAAAGCGTTCTGAATGATAAGAGGAGGATAAAAACCCCCTCTTCATTAAGAAGAGGGGGTTTTTATATAAATACAAATTAAAAACCCCTTTCTTTCTGGGGGGACGAGAGCGTCTGGCCATGTATAGAAGCGGTCAGGGCCTTTTCCTGCCACATATAAGGTTTAAAACAAAAGGAGAAAGCGACTGTAGGTTTTGTTTTGCATAGAAGTGACTTATATGTCGAAAAAGCAAAATAGATTTATATATTGACTGAAGAGAGGGAGACATGTGAAATTACTAGATTTATTGCAAAGAGGAATTGTGATTGGGGATGGAGCGATGGGAACGTTGCTGTATTCTCATGGTTTACAAAGTTGCTTTGAAGAATTGAATGTATCTGAACCAGAACGGATTATTTCGATTCATAAACAATATGTTGCAGCAGGGGCAGATGTTATTCAAACCAATACATATGGAGCAAACGAAGGGAAACTTCGCATGTACGGTCTTGAGGATCGCGTAAAGAAAATTAACCGAGCCGCTGTAAGACATGCAAAAGAAGCTGTAACAGAAAAGAATGCAATCGTTGGGACCATCGGTGGAATGAAACATATTGGAGCAGTTACAACCACTGATATGGAGCGCGAATTTATGCTCTTAGAGCAAGCAGATGCCCTATTAGAAGAAAGTGTGGATGGGCTATTATTAGAAACGTTTTACGATGAGTTTGAATTACTTCATGCAGTGAAAGTATTAAGTAAGCAAACAAATGTCCCTCTTATTGCGCAGCTTGCCCTTCACGAAGCTGGTACAACTCAAAACGGAAATAGTGTGGATGATGTATTGAAGCAGCTTATAGAGTACGGTGCAAATGTGGTCGGATTAAATTGCCAGTTAGGACCGCTTCATATGATTGAATCGTTTAAAACGATAGAAATTCCTAAATATGGTTACTTATCTGCGTATCCAAATGCTGGTCTTCCTAAATATGTAGAAGGTCGTTACGTATACGAAGGAAGCCCGGCTTATTTTGAAGAGATGGCGCCGGCATTTATTAAGCAAGGCGTTAGGCTTCTAGGAGGCTGTTGTGGTACAACTCCTGCCCATATCGAAGCGATGAAGCGAGCGCTTGAAAATGAGTACCCTGTTACAGCCAAAGAAGTTGTAAAGCGAGCGGAAGTAATAACAACGCAGCGTGTAAATGTAGTGGATCGAATTACATTAGCAGAAAAAGCGAAAAAGGAAACGACGGTGATTGTTGAGCTAGATCCGCCTAAAACGTTGGATACACAGAGATTTTTTGAAGGAGCAAAGGCGTTGAAGCGTGCCGGAGCAGATGCGATTACGTTAGCAGATAATTCATTAGCATCGCCTCGTGTATCAAATATGGCAATGGGAGCGTTATTAACAAAGCATGATATCCCTATATTAACTCATTTAACGTGTCGTGATCATAATGTGATTGGGCTGCAGTCTCATTTACTTGGATTAGCAGCACTCGGTATGGAGGAAGTATTGGCATTAACCGGAGATCCTGCGCGGGTTGGTGATTTTCCTGGTGCAACATCTGTATATGACTTGTCTTCGATAGAACTCATTAAAATGATTAAGGAAATGAACAATGGCCGTTCTATTTTAGGAAAAACAATTGGAGCAGCTACCCATTTTTCGATTGGCGGGGCTTTTAATCCGCATGTTAGGCATATCGAGGCCGCTGTAAAACGTATGGAGAAAAAAATTGCAGCTGGTGCGGAGTATTTTTTAACGCAACCCATTTATGATGCGGCAGTCATTCGAAATGTATATGAAGCAACGAAGCATATCGAACAGCCAATTTTTATTGGAATTATGCCGCTTGTAAGTAAACGAAATGCAGACTTTTTACATTTTGAAGTGCCAGGTATTACTCTTCCAGAAGAAGTGAGAAGGCGTATGGACGGACATAAAACATCAGAAGAAGCAGTGACAGAGGGAATTCATATATCTAAAGAATTAATTGATGTAGCAATGGAGTTATTTAATGGTATTTATTTAATTACACCATTTTTAAAATATGAAGTGACAGAAGCGCTCGTTCGGTATATTCAAGCAAAGAAAGAGCAGAAAGAAGGAATGAATGTATGAGACAAATCGAGGAAAGATTGCAGCAAGAAATTTTAATACTAGATGGTGCAATGGGAACGATGATTCAGCAAGAAGACCTTTCAGCTGCAGATTTTGGCGGAGAAGAATATGAGGGCTGTAATGAATATTTAGTAAAAACACGGCCGGACGTTATTTTACATATTCATAAAGCGTATATTGAAGCAGGAGCAGATATTATTGAAACGAATACATTTGGTGCAACAAACATTGTACTCAGTGATTATAACCTTTCTCACTTAGATGAGGAGTTGAATGAAAGAGCGGCTCGATTAGCAAAACAAGCTGTCAAAGCAAGCGGTAAAGAGGTATATGTAGCCGGTGCAATGGGCCCAACGACAAAAGCGATTAGTGTCACAGGTGGTGTTGCTTTTGAAGAACTTATTGAGGCATATACAAGACAAACACGCGGTTTACTGCGCGGCGGTGTAGATTTGTTACTTGTAGAAACCAGTCAGGACATGCGCAATGTAAAAGCAGCCTGTTTAGGAATTGAAAAGGCATTTATTGAGGCAGAGAAAAAAGTTCCGCTTATGATTTCAGGAACAATTGAACCGATGGGAACGACGTTAGCTGGGCAAACAATTGAAGCATTCTATTTATCGGTAGAGCATATGAATCCATTATCGGTTGGATTAAACTGTGCAACAGGACCAGAGTTTATGAGAGAACATATTCGTTCACTTGCAGAGTTATCTGAGTGTTGCATCTCTTGTTATCCAAATGCTGGACTTCCAGATGAAGACGGGCATTATCATGAATCCCCGCAGTCACTTGCTCATAAAGTGAAACAGTTTGCAGAAGAAGGCTGGGTGAACATTGTTGGTGGGTGCTGCGGGACAACGCCAGCGCATATTCGTGCGATGAAAGAGGCGCTGCTATCATTTGATCCCCGTGTGAAACGAGAAAGAAAAGGTCATGGGATTAGCGGACTTGAAGCGTTGCAATATGAAGATTCCATGCGCCCGTTATTCGTTGGAGAGCGCACGAATGTAATCGGTTCACGTAAATTTAAACGTCTTGTTGCAGAAGGGAATTTTGAAGAAGCAGCGGAAGTAGCAAGGGCGCAAGTAAAGAAAAATGCCCATATTATTGATATTTGCATGGCAGACCCAGACCGGGATGAAATAGAAGATATGGAAAATTTCTTGCAAGCTGTAACGAAAGTATTAAAGGTACCAATTATGATTGATTCGACAGATGAGCAAGTGATGGCGCGAGCTCTTACTTATTTGCAAGGAAAAGGAGTGATTAACTCTATTAACTTAGAAAATGGAGAAGAGCGTTTTGAAGAAGTGATTCCACTTATTAAACAGTACGGATCGGCTATTGTTGTGGGAACAATTGATGAAATTGGTATGGCGGTAACGGCTGAGCGGAAGCTTGAAATTGCCAAAAGAAGTTATGAACTTTTAACAACAAAATATGGAGTACGTCCGTCAGATATTATTTTTGACGCGCTTGTCTTTCCAGTTGGAACAGGTGATGAAGAATATATCGGTTCAGCTGCAGCAACAATTGAAGGCATTCGGCTTATAAAAGAAGAGATGCCTGAATGTTTAACAATATTAGGTGTAAGTAATATTTCATTTGGTTTGCCGCCAGCAGGACGCGAAGTATTAAATTCGGTCTTTTTATATCATGCAACAAAGGCTGGGTTAGATTATGCCATTGTGAATACCGAAAAGCTAGAGCGTTATGCTTCTATTTCTGAAGAGGAAAAGGCATTGGCGAATGCTCTTTTGTTTGAGACGACAAAAGAAACGTTAGAGGAATTTACAAATTTTTATCGAAACGTGAAGAAAAAAGAAGTCGTGGCAGCTGAAACGTTAACGCTTGATGAGCGATTATCTCATTATATTGTAGAAGGGACAAAACAAGGATTACATGATGACTTGCGAATCGCGCTAGATGAAGGAAGAGCGCCGCTTGCCATTATTAACGGACCGCTTATGACCGGCATGGATGAAGTGGGACGTTTATTTAATAATAATGAGCTTATTGTTACAGAGGTGCTACAAAGTGCGGAAAGTATGAAAGCAGCTGTTGCGTATTTAGAGCCGTATATGGAGACAAGTGATAGTGCAAAGAAAGGGAAAGTACTACTTGCGACAGTAAAAGGTGATGTGCATGACATCGGTAAAAATTTAGTGGAAATTATTTTATCGAATAATGGATATGACATTGTAAACCTCGGTATTAATGTGCGATCTGATCGTATTATTCAAGAAGTAAAAGAACAGAAACCAGATATTATTGGTTTATCAGGATTACTCGTTAAATCTGCGCAGCAAATGGTAACAACAGCAGAAGACTTAAAAGCGGCTGATATTGACGTTCCGATTGTTGTAGGAGGTGCTGCGCTGACGCGGAAATTCACAGAAACGCGGATATCTCCTTCTTATCAAGGGCTTGTTCTATATGCAAGTGACGCGATGACAGGATTAGATCTTATCAATCGCCTGCAAAACGAAGAAGAACGAGAAAAGATGCGTGAGGAAAAAGCGAAGCGTCACTTACATGTTGTTGTAGAAGAAGTGAAAAAACGAGTAGAGGTACCGATTCAAATTGAAAAATTACCGTCAGCACCAGTAATGGTACCGCATTCTACAAAACGTGTCGTTCTGCGTGATATTTCAGTAGCACATCTTGCTCCGTTTTTAAATCGGCAAATGTTACTTGGACATCACTTAGGTTTAAAAGGGAATGTGAAAAAGTTGCTACAGGAAGGAGATAGAAGGGCCCATGAATTGAATGACTTAATCGATGAATTGCTTCGCGGGGAAGAATCATGGTTACGTCCGAGCGCTGTATATCAATTCTTTCCTGCACAAAGTGAAAATCAAGACATTTTAATTTATGATCCAGAAGATCAAAATCGTGTGCTAGAGCGTTTTACATTTCCAAGACAAGGAAAAGCACCGCATCGCACGCTTGGTGATTACTTGCGCCCGGTTGGAGATGAAATGGATTATGTTGCTTTTCTAGCTGTAACGGTTGGGAAAGGTGTCCGTGCCGTAGCAGAAAAGTGGAAAGAACAAGGCGATTATTTGCGTAGCCATGCGATTCAATCACTTACGCTGGAACTTGCAGAAGGATTAGCTGAAAAAACACATATGCTCATCCGTGATCGCTGGGGATTTCCAGATTCACCAAATATGACGATGAAAGAGCGGTTCCGAACAAAGTATCAAGGAATTCGCGTTTCTTTTGGCTATCCTGCCTGTCCAGAACTTGCTGATCAAGAAAAGTTATTCCGGTTGCTTCGCCCTGAAGAAATTGGAATTTCCTTAACGGAAGGGTTTATGATGGAACCAGAGGCTTCTGTATCGGCTATGGTGTTTGCTCATCCAGAAGCGCGTTATTTCAGTGTGTTATAATTAAAAGTAAAACTTTTACTAAAAGGAGACATACTGTGAAGACGATTATATTTACAGGCGGGGGTTCTGCTGGTCACGTTACGCCGAACTTAGCGCTTATACCACATTTTCAAAAGAGCGGTTGGAAGGTGTGTTATATTGGTTCACATAATGGAATCGAAAAGACGATTATTGAAAAAGAAGGGATTCCTTATTATGGAATAGCGAGTGGAAAGCTTCGCCGTTATTTTGATTTAAAAAATATAAAAGACCCCTTTCTTGTTATGAAAGGGGTTATGGATGCGTATTTCCTTATTCGAAAGTTAAAACCGGATGTTATTTTTTCAAAAGGCGGTTTTGTGTCTGTACCAGTTGTAATTGGAGCGTGGCTAAACCGTGTTCCTGTTTTTTTACACGAGTCTGATATGACGCCCGGACTTGCAAATAAAATTGCTCTTCGCTTTGCTTCGAAAATATTTGTTACGTTTGAAGAAGCGAAAAAACATTTACCGAAAGAAAAAACAGTATTTACTGCTTCACCTGTGCGAGAAGAGGTATTGCAGGGAAGTCGAAACAAAGGACTGCATTTTTTACGATTCACTGCATCAAAACCAGTTATTACGGTTATGGGAGGCAGCTTAGGAGCACGGCGCATTAATGAAGCAGTACGCGGTGCATTACCAAACCTCTTGCAAAACTATCAAATTGTTCATTTGTGCGGGAAAGGCAATATTGACGAAAAACTTGAGAATACGCCGGGATACAAGCAATTTGAATATGTTCACGATGAACTTCCTGATATATTAGCGGCAACTGATATTGTCATTTCTCGTGCAGGATCCAATGCGATTTTCGAGTTTTTAACATTACAAAAGCCAATGTTATTAATTCCTCTTCCAAAATCTGCGAGCCGAGGGGATCAAATTTTAAACGGACAGTCTTTTGAAAAACAGGGATATGGACGTGTGCTATTTGAAGAATATATAACAGAAACGTTGCTAATTGAACATGTAGAAGAACTGTATAAAAATCGTTTGCAGTATAAAAGATCGATGCAGCAATATAACGGACAAGAAGCTTTGCAAACGATTATTGATTATATAACAAAAGCATGATTTCTATGAAATCATGCTTTTGGAGCTGTCTGTAAATAAAATCGGTAACTACTCAGTCACTCTATGAAAAACCGATAGAAAAGCATTTTTTTAAGTGGTCGAGAGGGACTGGCTATGTATAGTAGCGGTCGCCACGCGCAAAGTTTTAAAACAAAGAAAGGTAGCGAGGTGTGGGTCCATTTTTACCTTCATGGCAGCAATTATAGGTAAGCGTATTTTCACTGGAATTATACTCCTTACCAAACTTCTAAATGAAATGTATGGCTGAGTAGTTACAAAATAATTAACATTGTTCGACACCAACAAAGCTGTCTCTCCTAGACAAAGACAGCTTTGTTTTATAAAAAAGATTTTTTCTAGCATACTATAACTCTTTCAACATACTTTCCATCATTACGTTTCTTTGTCCACGATAAAAATTACATTTATGTTCTGTATATACCCTGCAATATTTAGCTACAGCAAGTCCAAATTCTACAAATGCATGTCCTTGTGCTGTAATAATATTATTATACTGAACTATATCTTTGTATGTAAAATGAGCTTTCGAAAAACAATCCAACTTTCTATAATCTAATGTGACTGTATAAGGTACATGCTGCAGAATACCAGCAGCAGCTAATACAAACGGTCCTCCACATATCGCCGCAACTAGCTTCTCTTTTTTATACATTTGGCGTATAAGTTCAAATAATATTTCTGAATCTTTGGTGTGTACTAAATCGCCACCAGGAATAATAATCCCTTCATAATCATCTACACAAATCTCACTTAATTCATAATGTGGTTGTACTTTTAAACCTGTTTCACTTACAACAATCTTTTTCGTTAATCCAACTGTTTCAATTACATAAGAATCTTTCAAAATAGCAGTAGCAACTGTAATTTCAAATTCTGCAAAAGTAGGGTAAATTAAAACTAATATTTTTTTCCTCATATCCTAGTCTCCTCTAACCATTTTACAAAACATTGTTCTACTTCTTCTACTAACTTTACTTCTACATTCAAATATGTAACCGGAAATTGTTCATACCATCTTTTCTCTATTTCTATTAATTTCATTTGTTCTTCAAACGTGCTTCGTTTTCTTACATCAAATTCTTTTCTTTTTTGTAGTACTTCTGTTGAAGATGTTAAATAGAAAATGGCCTGTGAGCGACATTTTCGTAGTTCTCTTAATTCATTTGACATTTCTTTTTCAATGTCCCAATCTTTCCCTATTAATTTTGGATAGTACAATGTATAAAACTCAATATCTTCTGGTCCACGATCAAAAATAGTGGTGCCATTAGATAGCTGCCGAAACTCTTCTATTTTCGCTTCGATAAAAAGTTTCTGATTTGTGATAAAACCTTCTTTCGTACCAATATCTAAATGCATTGCTTTTCTCTTTTCAACAATCGGATATGGATTTTCATATATAACCCTCATCCCTCTTTGTTCCAATCTTTTTGCTAATGTTGTTTTCCCACTCGCCATAGGCCCTTGTAATGAAATAATACGTTTCATTTCCCTCATCCTTTTTATCCAAAAGCTTCTTATCATTCTTTAAAGCTTTTAATCTAATCCCCACTTTTTGTTCACTCTTTGAGCCACTCCCTCCTTTCATTTGAGTTGAATGCACTCAACCTTCTAAAGATTTATTAACAGCCTCAACAGCATGTATGAAAGTCGTATCAAATAACGGAACTCTAGAATCCTCTTGTTTTACTAATAACCCAATTTCTGTACAGCCTAATATAATTCCTTCAGCTCCGTTACAAACTAAACTTTTAATCACTTCTTTGTAGTAATCTCTTGATTTTCGAGACACTTTTCCTAAACATAGTTCTTCATAAATCACTTTATTTACAATTTCTCTATCATTTTCATTTGGGACTATCACCTTTATACCGTTCGATTCTAATCTAGATTTATAAAATTCTTGCTCCATTGTATATTTTGTTCCAAGTAAACCTACTGTGCTAATTCCTTCTTTTTTTACTTGATAAGCTGTAGCATCGGCGATATGTAAAATAGGGATATTTATTTTTTCTTTTATGTCATCTACAACCTTATGCATCGTATTTGTGCATATGACAATGAAATCAGCGCCACCTTTTTCTAATGAACATGCAGCTTCACCCAATACTTCACCAGCTTGTTTCCAGTTACCCTTTAATTGATAACGTTCAATTTCGTCAAAGTCAACGCTATATAATAGGCACTTTGCTGAATGCAATCCTCCTAATTTTCTTTTTACTTCTTCGTTAATAATCCGATAATACTCTACAGTTGATTCCCAGCTCATTCCGCCAATAAAGCCAATCGTTTTCATCATTTTCCTCCTTACAAAAAATCTTCCTTAATAATTATATAGAATTTTCAAAATTATAAGCAAGATACTTATCACCTTGTTTCCTATTTCTATCTGTCTTATAATTAAAAACAGAGATTAATTTGAACGTATTTTTCCGCTATGTAAGCTTGGATGTCCAAGCTTACATTATTTTTTGCTTTTCCTTTTCTTTTAAAAGGGGTATACTATACAGGAACATATGTTCTTTTCAATACATACAGTAAGGAGTTTGAACAATGGTATACGACACAAAGGTACGATCATGGAACGAAACATTAAAACAATTACAAAAGCGTTATACTGGATTAGCAGTTGAAAATCGTAAGCAGCTTGAAGACATTGAACTTATGACTTTCTTTCAAGACAACGAATATATCGCCCTTCCTACACACATTAGCGGCTTATCAGCAGCACGCTTTACTTCTTACTCTATTTTCACTAATGAAGACAAAGATCGCAAAGTTGGCACGCTTATCATTGAATATTTAGAAGATGATAATGATATATTATCTGTTGAACAATTATACTTCGTTTAGCTTACAACGCTTGGCCACAATGGCCAAGCGTTCTTGCTTTCTATCAATCTCACTGCTTATAATACTAGTAAAGGAAAACTGCTATATAAATACAAATTGAAAAACCGACATACCCCCCCTTTCTTTTTAGGGAGGACGAGAGCATCTGGCCGTGCATAGGAACGGTCAGTGCCTTTTCCTTCCACATGCGAGATTTAAAACAAAGGGAGCAAGCCAGTAGCAGTCCTGTTGTATTCTACATAGCAGCGATTTATATGTCGAGAAATAAAAATGGATTTATATAGCATAAAGGAGGGGGTTCAATTTGCTTGAAGGGTGGTTCAGTTGGTTTATTGTTACTTGGACTGTCATTTTACTAGGGCTAATGTCCATTGGTGGATATTTTATGTTCCGAAAATTCTTAAAACGATTACCAAAAGAAGATGGCATGTCTATTCTAGATTGGGAAGAGCATTACATTAATGAGACACGGCACTTATGGGATGAAGAGCAAAAACAATTATTAGAGGAACTTGTAAGCCCAGTCCCTGAACTTTTCCGCGATGTTGCAAAATCAAAAATTGCCGGTAAAATCGGAGAGTTAGCTTTAGAAGAGAAAGCATCCAAAATAACTGAAGATTTAATTATTAAAGGGTATATTGTAGCAACTCCAAAGCGAGATCATAAATTTTTAATAAAAAAATTAAAAGAAAAGCAAATTGATTACACACGTTATCAATCGTTATTCGCAAAATAAAAAACCTCAAAAACATTTTGAGGTTTTTTACGTTAACTTCATATCTTTTTCATTATAAAAATCTTCTTGTTTTTTCATTTCCTTTTGTAATTTCGTAAAGGAACGATACATTGCAATGCGCCAAGATACAATCATTGCAAACGCAAGTAAGAAAAACATGCCACTTAATTGTCCTACTTCAAGTGACTGACTTAAATAGGATTTAAATACAATACGTACAACAAGTAAACCGATTAAAATAAAGATAAACGCTTTAGAACGTATTAAGTAAATCTCATGTCCACGCACTTCAAATTTTGATGTTTTAATAAGAAAGATAGAAAAAATTAACCCTACAGCAATTGCTTCGAATATTTCTGATGTTGTTAAGCGAAATTCAGGAAGCAGATACATACATGCTCCTGTACTCATAAAAATTGGTGGAAGCACAATTTTTTTCAAAGTTGCTGGTTTCTTCGCCGCCTTCAAACGAATAAATATGACTCCAACAGCCATACAAATTGCAATAATACTTGATAAGAGAGCTAAATTCATTCGCACTCACCCTTTGTTTTGGAAATAGCAAAAATGTCGTATCATTATATGTATTTCTGTTAGTATTTCCAACTTTTCAACAAAAAAACTAAAACCCTTTAAATCCACCAAATAAATCTGAGAAGAAGATTGTAATTTTTGTAAGTCCATTAAAGTATAGTAATACACCCATCGCAATCATAATATAACCACCGATTGTAACGAACGTTGCACTATGTTTTTTAATCCACGTCATCTTTGTAATAAAGAACGATAAAATAAAGAATGGAATTGCAAAACCAAGTATGTAAGCAATCATATATAACATTGCCGATTGCGGATTTGTTGCAGCAAGTGCAATAACCGATACTAAAATCGGACCTGTACAAGGCGTCCACCCGGCAGCAAATGCAATTCCAATTAGAGTAGAGCCAAAATAGCCACTCGGTCTGCTTTTAAATGTGATTTTGCGATCCTGCATTAAAAATGTTGGTTTAAACACCCCTGTGATAACGAGACCGAACGCAACGATAAAAATTGCTCCTAATTGACGAATTAAATTTTGATAATCTACAAAAAACTTCCCGACATAGCTTGTTCCAAAACCAATCGCAATAAAAATTATTGAAAATCCAATTAAGAAAAATGCAGTATGCAACATACTCCGTTTCCGAAGCATTGCATTCTCTTCCTTCAAATCAGAAATGGACATCCCTGTTATGTATGATAAAAATGCTGGATAAAGCGGTAAACAACAAGGGGAGATAAACGATAAAAAACCTGCTCCAAATGCTAAAAATAGATTAATGTCTTGCATATTATGCCTCCTTCAAAAAATATACATAAAAGTATTCATGTGTGGTCATTCATAGGAAATACAACCCTCTAAATCTATACTTTAGTACACTTTTTCTTGCATTTACTCTTTTTAGGTGTTTCTCTTTTGTTTGAATATTAATTTGTAACTTATCTGGGTACATTGCAGTAATATAGCCAACATGAGTTACCTTTTTTGTGTCTGTATATTGTACAATATCTCTATGGCTAAACCCATAAGTTTCAGAATGTATCGCTTTCGTTTTCTTTCTGATTGGTTTAATGACCCAGTCTTTTATGTTTGTATCATTGATCTCTAACCCACAAATAACTAAAGCGTCATTAGAATGTGACTTTTCAATACCCCAATCTATTCTCCTATTTGCAGTATCTCCACCACTTGTTAAAAGCAAAGTACCATACTGAGATAAGTGTTGTTGTAACCAGTTTTTACCTTGCATAACGTGTTGAGCAAAGTCTAGCCGTAAACTCTTTCCGTTAATCATTTTTTGATACTTATCAACAAACTTTTCTTCTTTGCTCCATTAGCTTTGATACATCTTTTCGATGTTCAATAGTAGCTTTAAAGATTGGCTTGTTTTTTGTTTTACATTCTTGTACTAACCCAACCCCAACGTGTAAACTACCATCGTCTATCCCCAACCTAATTTTATAATCTACATCTTCCACTGACTTATGAAGTTGAATTACCATTGGGTATTTTGCAACAAGTTTTTCTCTTTTCTTCCTAATTAAGTACCATCCATTGTTGACACTTGTAGGAGCTAATTTTCTTCCTCCTACATCCAATACAAAACAATATTCTTTGTCTTTATTTTTAGTCATCTCTGACCAGCCATCCTTTCGGAGAATTTCGCTTTTTACCAATGACAGATGAGAGTT
>NZ_JBALLY010000003.1:0-15909 GCF_036963045.1 Bacillus sp. JJ864
TACTCTCCTTTCGTTAATAAATTTCCACTCCCTTTACTTACTTTTTCCCATACACGTTTTCCATAAATACGAGCTAAAAAAGAAGTCGTAATCGCAATCAAATCTTCTACAAGTTCTTGTTCATCGTTTATTTCTTTTTCTTCGACAATTTCTATTTTACCTTTATAATTTTTTATAAATTTTTATAATTTTTTTTGAAACTGTCGGAACCTCCTATCCAAAATGAGCGATGTTTTCAGTTTATCAAAATTACTGAATGTTTTAAATTTTAAAACATTTTAAAAAAACAAAATGAAAGGGCACTCCTATTCGAGTGCCCTTTCTAGCGCTTATTTCAGTTGTTGTTTGTTCATTGCGCTCATCATTTGATTGATTTTCTTTTGGGATGGTTTTTGCCCCATTTGCATCATCATCATTTTTAACATTTGTTCATTAATTGGTGGATTTTTTTGTAAATAGTTCATCATATATTTGCGTGCGATAAAAAATCCTAACGCTACGCCTGCCACTAGTGCTAATACGCCCACTAGAACAACTACCCAAATTGACATATATTTTCCTCCTTCATGTTGTCTACCTTACAGTGTACTAAAACCTTTTCAATAAGACAAGATTGTATTCGACATTTTTTATATATAAGTACGCACTTGTTTCAGAGGATTTAACCATCCGTACTGTTTACTCTCATAATCCATCGCAAGAAATGTCAATTCACATTTTCTAAGCACTTCAAAAATAGCCGTTTCCAACTCAATATTTTCAGAAGTATGCATCCGGATATACTGTGATTTAATACGCACTTCTCCGTATGCATTTTCATTAGACACCATGTGCATATACCCATTTCTTTCGTATTTCCCATATGTTCGCAGCGCTTGTTCCATTTTATGATGTAATTTCATTACTTGTAAGGGCAACGTTATATACTTCATTTGTTTAAACAACACTTTCTTTTCTGAAAGGGAACGAGACTGTGCAAAACGAGCAAACAAATCAAACAATAAAAACTCACGACCGAAATACGCCTTCGTAATATCTTCTCGAATTAAGTATAGTTCATACGTTCTCATATTTTCCCTCCCGCATTGGACAACTTTATTCCTTTTATTATATAGAAATAAATACGCAATGATTGTCTGACTGCGGAGAAAGAAAAAACTTTTTCTGTCGAATAAAGCGAAACTTCCATCAGTGAGGGTTTTTGTTCATCCCCCACTGATGGTTAGTTGAGCCAATCGGGCTTTTACGGGCAGTTATCCCCTACCTATCTTCTTCGCTTCTTTCTGAACCTTGAGGTGGGGGTCTTACTGCCCGTTAATGCGGGATAAAGCGAAACTTCCATCATCAGTGGGATTTTACTATCTCAAACTAACGGGATATCTTCTTTTACATAGAAAAATCCCTCCATGCTGGAGAGATTTTTCTAAAATCATTATAGCATTTCTTTTACTTTGCGAACAACGTTTTCTACAGTGAATCCGTATTCTGCCATAATCTTTTCACCAGGAGCAGAAGCACCGAATGTATCGATACCTAATACGTCTCCTTCAAGCCCAACGTAACGATGCCATCCGAAAGAAGCACCCATTTCAATCGCGAAACGTTTCGTTACTGCTTTTGGTAATACAGATTCTTTATATTCAGCTGATTGTGCTTCAAAGCGATCCATAGACGGCATGCTAACAACAGATGCATCAATACCATCTTTAGCTAATGCTGTTTGCGCTTCAATTGCTAAGCTTACTTCAGATCCAGCTGCAAGTAAGCTTACATCAGCAATGTCTTTCTTACTTGGAGAAATTACATATGCACCTTTAGCAACTTTTTCATACGTATCGTCTTTTGCACCTTCTAATGTTGGAAGATCTTGACGAGTTAAGATTAATGCAGTTGGTGTTTTTGTAGATTCTAATGCTAACTTCCAAGCTGCAACAGATTCGTTACCATCAGCAGGACGAAGAACATCTACATTTGGCATTGCACGAAGCGCTGCAAGCTGTTCGATTGGCTCATGCGTTGGTCCATCTTCTCCAACTGCGATACTATCATGTGTGAACACATATGTTACCGGCAGTTGCATTAATGCAGCAAGACGAATTGCTGGACGTAAGTAGTCAGAGAATACGAAGAACGTACCACCGTAAGTTTTTAAACCGCCATGAAGTGCGATACCGTTCATTGCTGCTCCCATTGCGAACTCACGTACACCGTACCAAATATTTTTACCGCTATAGTCTTCTCTTGTGAAGTCTTTTTCTTTGTTCATATATGTTTTGTTAGAACCAGCAAGGTCTGCAGATCCACCAAAGAATGATGGTACAGACTCAGCAATTGCATTAATAATTTGTCCTGAAGATGAACGAGTTGCTGTTTTTGAGCCGATTTCGTATGTTGGTAAGTTCTTATCCCAACCTTCTGGAAGAAGACCTTTCATTGCTGTTTGCAGTTCAGCTGCTAATTCTGGGTATGCTTTCGCATACTCATCAAGCATTGCGTTCCACTCAGTTTGTGCTGATTCACCAGCATCTTGTACTGTTTTACGGAAGTTTTCATATACTTCTTCTGGTACATGGAAGTCTTGCTCAAATGCCCAAGCATATGTTTCTTTTGTTAACTTCGTTTCTTCTACGCCAAGCGGAGAACCATGTGAAGCTGATTTTCCAGATTTGTTTGGTGAACCAAATCCGATTGTTGTTCTTACTTCGATTAATGTTGGACGTTTTTCGTCAGCTTTTGCTTCTTCAAGCGCTTTCGCAACTGCCTCGATATCGTTTCCATCTTCAACACGGATTACTTGCCAGCCGTATGCTTTATAACGATCTTCTACACTTTCAGAGAAAGAACGATTTAAATCTCCATCTAATGAAATATCATTAGAATCATATAGCACAACTAGACGACCTAATCCTAAATGAGCTGCTAATGAAGATGCTTCAGCAGAAACGCCTTCCATTAAGTCTCCGTCACCGCAAATTGCATATGTATTGTGATCAACAAGATTATACTCATCACGATTGTATTTCGCTGCTAAATGTCTTTCAGCCATCGCCATACCTACAGCTGTTGCAATACCTTGTCCAAGTGGACCTGTTGTTGCGTCTACACCTGGTGTGTGACCGAACTCAGGGTGACCTGGTGTTTTACTTCCCCATTGACGGAAATTCTTTAAATCATCCATTGTTACGTCATAACCAGCTAAATGCAGTAAGCTATATAGTAACATTGAACCATGACCTGCAGATAATACGAAACGATCACGGTTAAACCACGTTGGGTTTTTTGGATTATGTTTCATAAATTTCGTCCATAATGTATACGCCATTGGAGCTGCACCCATTGGCATTCCTGGATGACCAGAGTTTGATTTTTCAATCGCATCAATGGATAATGTGCGAATCGTGTTGATAGAAAGTTGTTCGATTGAATGTGTCATGCTATTCTTCCCTTCGCTTATATTAAAGTAAACGTTTTACACATTTATATGATATCTTTCCTTGCAAGATTATACAACATGTATCGACAAATATGTTGATGTTTTTTCGAATCTGTTCAAAAAACGTACTTATTTCCACAATGTATAGGGTTTCAATCTGCCATACTTTTTTCATTTTTCATTCCAAACCTTATCGTTTCTTCATTTCTTGTCATTGATCAATGATCCCTTACATTTCTTCATTATCTTTAAACATTTTGTCTAAAATGATACAAATATTTTTTCCAATTTAAATTCCAAAATGCAAAATATATCCTTTTTCACTTTTCACTTTATAAAATAACGTGACTAAAGATTGTAATTGCGCGCAAAGAATATCTCGATTGAAAGAGAGTTTTTCATATTCACCATTCGTATCATCTGTACCATAAGTCCATTGAAATGCCCCTGTAAGTTCAATCGTTTCAGGTGCTAATGAAAACAAATTAATTAGTGAACGAAATAAATTCACTGCTATATTTGCTCCTTCTTTCTCAATTTTAATGATGCCATGATAATGAAGACCAAATCCATTCTCTCTTCTAGAAGAGTTATAAGTTGGAATCCAACGTAAGAAATCTATTATATATAAAATAAACTCATCACTTAAAATGACGTATTCTTCAACAGCTGTACCATCTTTATAAGAAAACCCCCTATTATTCCAAGAAAAATCTTCAGAACTTAACTCTCCCTTTTCATATGAAACAAAGATAAATTCATGTTGCATTGCTATAACATTCCTCATCTCTTCTTATTATATAACACCTGCTTTCTTTTCTTATCGTTTCGAACGCAATATTTTATCTAGCAATTAATAACCGTAAAAAAGGTCCTATCCTCCATTTGGAGAATAAGACCTTTCACCTTATAAGTGTACAATTTACTTCTTATTACGATCAGCATACACAGCCATTGCAACCTGCATAAACTTCGCTAATCCTTCGCCGAACTGATCAATATTTTTTGCAAATCGGTCATCATCGACATACATTTGCCCTAGACCTTTAAAAGCATCCAATGAGTAATGGCCAAAGTTTTGTAAATAGTTATACCATTCTTGAATTGCTTCTTGAGCCTGTTCTGATTCAGGAGAATCATGACGAAGTGCTGCAAGCTTTCTATAAATCGCATTGTATTCTTCTTGTTTCTCTTTCGTCATGTTTGCTGCTGTTTTATTAGCCTTATCGACCGCTTCATTTCCCCATCTTTCACGTGCTTCTTGCTCATACGGATTTTGACTAAAATCAAAACCCTCAAATTTTTCTTTGTTTGTCATTTGAATTTCCCCTTTCGAGTGTTGAATCGTCTTATCAATTGTCGCAATCACTTTATCTAATCTAGAACGCTTCTCAAGCAACATTTTTCGATGTAAAACAAGCGCCTCTTTTCGATCAAATGAAGGATTATTGATAATTTCTTTAACTTTCTTTAAAGGGAAGCCGAGTTCTTTAAAAAATAGAATTTGTTGCAAAGTCTCCAGATTATCATCAGAATAAAGGCGATAACCAGATTCAGTCGTCTCCTCTGGGATTAATAACCCAATTTCATCATAATGATGCATTGTGCGTACACTAATACCGACTAAATCTGCTACTTCTTTCACTTTCATTGTCATTGTTTTGCCCTCCCTTAGTACATACAATAAAGTATAACGTAACGTGAGAGTCAACATGAAAAGAAAAAAATTTCTAAAGCGGCAGTTGCATATATGTTTAGTTCAAATGTAGATAATACATATGTAAACAAACTGTGCTATTACCTGCGAATGGATTATATAAAAGAAGGTTGATAACATTGAATCAAAACAGCATTGTAAATGTAGATATTTTATTAACGAGTGATATTCATGGTGCGGTTTACCCAATACACTATCAAAATAACAAAAAGGCAGAACTAGGACTAGCAAAGGTTGCAACATGCATTGCGCAGGAACGTGCCAAAAATGATCATGTACTCGTAATTGATAACGGTGATTTCATACAAGGAACTCCATTTACTTATTACTACGCCAAATATAGGCAGCATGAAGAAAATCCAATGTCGATTATTGCCAATCATATCGGTTATGATGCCGCGATTATTGGAAATCACGAGTTTAACTACGGAATGAACGTATTAAACAAAGCCGTTGCTCATGCAAATATGCCTTATCTAGCCGCTAATATTATGAATAAACAAACGAAGAAACCTTACTTTGGGAAGCCATATATAATTAAACATATACATCCAGATATAAAAATTGCTGTTTTAGGAGTAACAACGCATTACATTCCAAACTGGGAGCAGCCGCATCATATTAAAGACTTACTATTTGAAAACGCATTAGAAGCGACAAGGCAATGGGTAACCTATATTCGTGAACAGGAACAACCACATGTTTTAATCGTAGCCTACCACGGCGGTTTTGAATGTGATTTACAAACAGGAGAACCAACAGAGATTTTAACAGGGGAAAATCAAGGATATGCAATGTGTCAAAAAATTAATGGAATTGATATATTATTAACCGGGCATCAACATCGCTATATTGCTCATACAAAAGTAAATGGTGTAACAGTTTTACAAACTGGATCCAATGGCCGCTCATTAGGGAAAGTTCATGTCACTTTAATAAAGAAACAAAATCAATGGATGATGAAAGAATGTTATTCTGAACTACTGCCTATCGAAGGCATTCCAGCAGATAGGGCGGTACTTTCACTCGTATCAGTATATGAACAACAAACGCAAGAATGGTTAGATAAGCCAATCGGCACCATTGCCGGTGATATGTTGATTCACGGTGCGATGGAGACTCGCTTGCGAGATTGCGCCTTTATCGAATTTATAAATAAAGTACAGATGGATGTAACTGGAGTCACCATTTCTTGTACAAGTCTGTTTCATAATGAATCTTCCGGCTTTCCAAATGAAATTACAATGAGGGATATTGTTTCGAATTATATTTATCCAAATACATTAAAAGTTGTTCGTGTTACAGGAAAAGATATAAAAGAGGCACTTGAGTTAACTGCTGAATATTTCTCATTAGATCCAGATGGAAATATCATTGTAAACCCTGCATATATCGAACCAAAACCGCTGCATTATCATTACGATATGTGGGAAGGAATTTCATACATATTAAACATTTCAAAACCAGTTGGAGAAAGAGTTGTTTCCGTGCAATACGAAGGAGCTCCTCTTCACTCGGATCAAGAGTACGACGTTGTCATGAACAATTATCGGGCAAGCGGCGGTGGAAATTATGTTATGTTTCAAAATAAGCCCATTATAAAAGATATACAAATTGATATGTCTGAGCTCATTGCAAATTACATATTAGAACGAAAAACGATCGAAGCAACGACAAATCATAATTGGAAAGTTGTTAACTAACACATTTTTCTATCAAACTAAAAAAAGATGGGCTGCGCCCATCTTTTAATTTAATTTTGCTTGATCTTGTTTTTTTAATTCTTTTAACTTCTTCGGCGTAACATCCTTACCTTCTTCGTTAACGACTTTGATTGCTTTCAATTCGTTTAACATATTTTGACGAAAACCTTTTAAATATTGTTCACGGAGCGATTGGCGCTCACGTTGTTCTTCTTCTGTTAAACCTTCTGCTTTTGCTTTTTTCGCTAAGAAATTAATGCGTTCAATGAGTTCGTGACTTAGCATCTCGAATCCCCTTTCTACTAAAAACTGATTATTATCATACAATAGTTACTCTTGTTTATCAAGCGATTGCTTCGTATATTCCACATACCGGCGATGTACCGTCGCTTTTGAGACATCATGCCCAAAACCACGGAGCGTTGCTGCAATTTCTTCAAATGTTAACTCATTGCGGCGCAGACGAACAATCTCTTCAATAGGTACTTCCTTTTTCTCACGACCTGTGCTTAAATGTCGATTCTTTAAGTTTTTTTCAGGCCGAAAGCCATTTTCTACAGCTCGCTTCATTCCTCGTTTAATCTTTAAATTATGAATCTTTCTCTGGTATTCTTCTACTATACCAATAATATCAAGCACCATTGAATCAGAATCAGAAAGCTGTAATTCGCCATTATGTGCATGTGTATATACTTTTACCCCTTCTTTGTTCAAACAATGCATTAAAGCAATTTTCGCATTCCCTCTTCCAAGACGCGTTTCATCTTGAATAAGGAGCACATCAACATGTTCATCACGAATGACATCTAGCACTTCTAAAATCCCATCACGTTCGATACTATATCCGCTCGCCTTCTCCTCTACTACTCTTACAACATTCATTTTATACTGCTTAGCTAAATGCAATAACTCATCCTTTTGACGTGTTAACGATGTTTCCTGCGCTTCTTTTGTTGTGCTCACACGTGCATAAATAATCGCATTCATTTCATACCCTCTTCTCTATCTCACTTTTTACATCTAAGTGTAACATAATTCCAACTTTTGTTCGAACTTACGTTTGTAGAATGTTTTCTTGCATGTTATAATAAAAATAAGAAAATTTGTAGAAAACGAGGTGTAAAAAACATGGAGAAGTTAACGAAACGGCAACAAGACATTCTCGACTTCATTAAACAAAAAGTACAAGAAAAAGGTTATCCACCTTCCGTACGTGAAATCGGTCAAGCAGTCGGCCTTGCTTCTAGCTCTACTGTGCACGGACACTTATCTCGCTTAGAGGAAAAAGGATACATTCGCCGCGATCCAACAAAACCGAGAGCGATTGAAATTTTAGTAGACGACAGTATCCAAGCAGACGCGCAACCAGTCGTTCACGTACCAATTGTCGGAAAAGTTACAGCTGGCTTACCAATTACAGCAGTTGAAAGTGTAGAAGAACATTTTCCACTTCCAGCGAATCTCGTTTCAGGTTCAGATCAAGTATTTATGTTACGCATTTCCGGAGACAGTATGATTGAAGCAGGAATTTTTGACGGAGACTTAGTTGTTGTTCGCCAGCAGCAATCTGCATACAATGGTGAAATCGTTGTTGCTTTAACAGAAGATAATGAAGCTACAGTAAAACGTTTTTACAAAGAAAAAGATCATTTCCGCTTACAGCCAGAAAACTCTTCTTTAGAACCTATTATTTTGGATAACGTTTCTGTTATAGGAAAAGTAATTGGTGTATATCGTCATTTACATTAAAAAACAGACCAAATCTGGTCTGTTTTTTAATTCGCCTCGATTTTTACAGAGCCTGCTGCTGTTTCCCCGCTAATTTGCACCTTTCCGTTACCTATCGTAATTTCTTTATTTTCTTTTCCGAAAATCTTTACCTCTCCTGCATGAGAAGATCCTTTCACAACAGCATCTTTCGGCATTTCCTGCAACTGAATACTAACATCCCCTGCTGCCGAATCCGCCTCAATACTATACTCTGGATTATGCTGCGTTATCTCTACACTTCCTGCTGCCGCCTCTGCACGCACTTTCCCTTCTACTTTATAAAGAACAACCTTTCCCGCACTAGATGACGCTTTTACATTTCGCGCTTTCATTTCCTTCATTTCAACATCGCCCGCAGCTGAATGCGCGGATATATCTCCACTTTGAATATTTTGCACATGAATCGTTCCTGCTGCCGTCTCCGCTTCAATTTTATTGTATACGCGTTCAGGTACAACAACTGTTAAGCTCTCATCTTTCAAATCAAATGATGAAAAAGAAAAGTCAAATATATGTTTCTTTTTTGATTTTACTTCCACTTGTAGCACTTCACCGTTCTCATTTACGTTTAACTTTCGCTGTTCCTGATCGCCGCTATATCGAACTTCAAATAAATCAGTCTTACCTTTTTCAATCACAACATCTCCAACATCTGTGTCAACATTAATATTTTTTATTTGCTCATTTTTAAATTGTTTCTGCTCCAATTTTTTTGTTTCTGCTGACCCATTCGCAGTTTTCATAAAAAAGACTGATCTTGTAAAAAATAAACCGATTCCTCCAATCGCAATACAAATAATTGCTATCAGCACCATTTTTCTCATCTTATCTACTCTCCTTTAATTACTTTTAAATTCCAACTGGCGTACTTAACAAAAAGCGTTTTAAACCAAATCGTACAATAATACGCAGCAATCCCTAAAAGTAAACCAATACCGAAGAGTATAATAGCGACAAATACATCAGATAAAATAAAAATTTGGGCGAAAACAATTTTTGTTAACAGAAGTATTGGTGAGAAAACACATACAGCACTAACTATCCAAAGTGATAAAATAAGACTCCCAATTGCTATGAGTGGTCCTAGCACAACAACCAAGTTAAAAAAACTAAGTCCAATAATTGCTACAATTGCTCTCGCCATGTTAGAAGGAGTTGGATTATGCTTCACCAGCTCTATACGATGAGACACTAACGTTTCCTTTGCAATTGCTTTAGGTGAACCTAGCGCTTTTATAATTTCTTCCTCCGTTTTTCCCTCTTCTATTCCGAATTGAAAATGTTCCTCGTAATCATATAAAATGTCGTTTCGTTCTTCTTCTGGTAGTTTTCTAAGGTGTTCTGATAATTCTTGAAAAAATTTCTCTTTAGTCATTCTCTACACCTCTTCAATAATTTCTTGTACGCCTCTTGCAAAATCACGCCATTCTGTTACAAGAGTGTTAAGCTGCTCTGCACCTTGATTTGTTAACTGATAATACTTACGCGGAGGTCCTTCCGATGATTCTTTTAAATACGTCTGAAAGTACCCTTCTTTCGTTAAACGGCGTAACAAAGGATACACTGATCCTTCTGATATTAAAAATTTATTTGAAATTTGCTGAACTAATTCATAGCCATAGCAATCTCGTTTCTTTACAAGCGCAAGAACACAAAGCTCCAATACTCCTTTTTTAAATTGAACATTCAAAAGCAATCCTCCTCTCCATCCAGTACTATTCAATGCAAGGTACCTTATTAATTATAATATATCATTCAGTATTGAATATTACAAGGTACTGTTCCAATTTTTACAAATTAAAATAAAATTTCACTCATTAGATACTTTCTTCCTCCCTAACCAAACCACAATTATTGACATATAAAAGTTTTAAAGCGATTGTTATCTTTTTTAAGGAGGTATTTTAATGGTATACGATTTTTACCCAGCCCAAATAGCAGTTTCTTGTAAATATATTCCTTATTATAATATTCCACGCGACATTTCCTCTTTTAAAACTCCTTATCCGCTTGTTCACAATACATTTTATCCTTTACATTACGCGGAGACAGTTCCTATCTTACAAAAGAATCCGACAGTTAGAGGCTCATGGACTCCTTTTTCATGGGTAGAAAAATACGCATATGCGTTTGCAGGACCTTATAATAAGGCCGAAGTTGCACTCACATTCGATGATGGTCCAGATCTCATTTATACTCCTCAAGTATTAAATAAATTGAAAAAACATGGTGTAAAAGCGACATTTTTTTTATTAGGAGAAAATGCTGAAAGATATCCTGAAGTTGTAAAACGGATTGTTAACGAAGGACATATCGTAGGAAATCATACTTATAATCATCCTAATTTAATAAAAATAGATGACAAGCAATATCATGAGCAAATGTTAAAAACAGAAAAAATTTTACAAAACCTAACCGGATACGCGCCTAAATTCTTCCGTCCTCCTTATGGGATTATAAATGAAAATCAAATGAAATGGGCTACTGAACAGAACTTTATGATTATTCAGTGGAGTATAGATACATTAGATTGGAAAGGCTTAAATGCCAAGGAAATTACTAATAAAGTATTAGGGAATGCTTTTCCTGGAAGTATCCTCTTGCAGCACACTGCACCAGGGGGGAATTTACAAGGGTCCGTAGACGCTCTCGACCAATTCATTCCTAATCTTACCTCTAACGGAGCACGGTTCGTGACTCTCCCAAAAATGTTTAATACTTCAATACAAAGACAATAAAGTGAACCTTTCATCAGTGGTTTTTTTCATTTCCCACTGATGGAAAGCCCAAACAATCGTGTGCACGCCTGCAGTTATTGCTCAAACTTGAGATTAGGAGCTTACTGTTCATAAATTTGGGAGAAAAGGTCACCTTTCAATGTTCCCATTGATGAACTTGCGTGCGGAACATATCCCATTCAATTCCTTTCATTTTATAGAGAAGATTGTTTATGTCATTTTTTCAATTTATATTTATTTCGTTCCGTCATGACCTGCCACTCATACCTACTACCTCTAAACGCTAACTTCTACTTGATTTCCTAACAGCTTACTAAACATCCCTCTTTTTTCTTTTGCCAATTCGATAAAGGCTCCTTTTTGAACAATGTTTCCATTGTCTAGTACAATCACCTGATCAGCATCGCGTATCGTTGATAATCGGTGCGCAATAACGATAATCGTCATCTTTCCTTTTAATTTTTCTAGTGCAGCTTGAATTCTTGCTTCATTTTCCGTATCTAAGGCACTTGTCGCTTCATCTAGCACTAGAATCGAAGGCTTTCTTAAAATAGCCCGTGCTAGTACAAGCCGCTGTCGCTCTCCTCCAGAAAGCCTCACTCCCCGATCTCCAATAAGAGTATCAAGCCCTTGCGGTAGTCTTCGTACAAATTCAGCAGCCGCTGAAAATTCCAATGACTCCCACATTTGTTCTTCACTTGCATCCGGTTCAATCATTAGCAAATTTTCTCTTATACTTGCATGAAATAAAAATGGATCCTGCGGCACATAGCTAATTGACTTTCTTAAAGATAATAAACTATCGTTTGTAAGAGGTGTATCATCTATTAATACTTCTCCTTTTTCCGGCTGCATGAGTCCCATTAAAATATCGATTAGTGTGCTTTTTCCAGCGCCTGATCGTCCAACAATAGCAGTCATACACTTAGACGGGATTTGTAAATTGATATTTTCGAGTGCATATACGGATTCTTTCAGATTGTAGCGAAAATCAACGTTCCGGCATTCAATTCCTTTTTCTAGAGATATTGGTTTTACATGTTTATATTGTTGTTCTATATCTTGCAATTCCGCAAATTTGTTGCATTCTTCTTGTAATTCTATTAAAGCTTTAAATGCAGGAATACTTGCAGCGAGTTGCTCTAGGTTTGATTGAATGCTTGTAAATCGAGGCCATAATCTTGAAAAAATAAGAATAATTAATAATAATTGCTCTGATTGCGCATGAAAGAACGTTACAGATAAAAAAATAAAAAATGCAATGAAAACAGCCAAAGAAATTTTATAAAAAAGTTGGGAAGCAGCTCTCATTTCTGTGTATTCAATTTGTTCAAAAGTCATTTTTTGCGTTAACGAGCGAAACCAAGTTAACCGTGACTCTTCTAAAGTATTACTTTTTATATCTTTAATCCCATTAAAATGGTCTGTTATGCCCGCAAGATAATTTTGCGCTAACTCGGATGTTTTGCTCCCTAGAATTCTAGCTCTTTTAATGAAAATATGAGAAACGAATGAAAGGAACAAACCACAAAATAAGACAAATATAGTTATTTTAGGAGATAACCAGAAAGCAATGCCTACATGTACAATGGTAAAAACGATAGAAGCTAATAACTGTAAAACAAGGTTCATACCATAGCTAACACGTGCCAATTCTGAGGTTAACGCATTGATAAGATCAGTTTTCCTTTTTTTTATAAAAAAACTCCACTTCACTCGCAAAATAACACTATAAATGTCCCATCTTAACTGCCGAGTAAAACCTTGTTGAATTTTCACATCTCGCATGGTCAAATTTCTTTGTAAAATATTTTGACAAACAACCACTAATATATATATACCTAGAATGAAAGATAAACTAGTTGCTTTAGAAGTTTCCTGCAAAAGTTTAAAAATAGACGAAAGAGGAGAATCCCCTCCCTCCATATTGACGATTCCACTCATACTTATCATTGGAATTAATAATAGAAGCCCTATCCCTTCAAGTAAACTAACCAAAACCATTCCAATCAGATTCACATAAAGAATTCTCCCTGCAAAAGAATGCAATTGTTTCATAAAGTATAGAATATGCTTCATTTTTATCCCCCTATGTTAAAGCGTGTTTCCTTGTTTTCCTCCAGAGACATAAGAAAGGACGTAAAGGAAAATACAAAAAGTGAAGGGGTTTAGGGAGCGGTAACGTTTTAGCGTCAATAGGAAAAGGATAAAGGTAACTCATAATAAATAAAAACTTTTGCTGATTAGACATTAACGAAAACAAATAACGAGTGTGATATATCGTTACTTCTTCAGGAACAGAATCCGCATGTAAATTTACCATTTTCTTGAAATAAAATAATGTATCTTGTGCTAACTGTCTGGATTGTTTTTGGTTTGTCAGCCCCATCATTTCTTTACTGATTGTAGTATTTAATAACTGGGAAGCCAGAGTTAACGCTTGTCCCCCTATAGGAAGGTAATGATACTTCTTCAACAACCTATTAATTTGCGCCCAATCAAGACTTTGCCTTACAATTTGATTTATATCTACAAGCCAACGCAATCTAGACCAGCCGTGCCGTGCCCCATGGGTAACAAGAAATAAAAACAAGTCTTCACTTCCTAGCAAGTATATAGGGTAACTTGTTAGTGTGCTTTTTCGTTTCCGCTTCCATAGTTGCTCAAAGCTTGGTTCCTTCCCAGGACCAGGATTTAGTCTCCAGTGAATTTCAACTTTGATTTGTTTTTGAGGATGGAAAAATGTTATATGATGATGTCTCCACTTCCAGTCATTTAATATCGTTTGAATATAATCATCTTTCACATAACCTTGCTCTAAAAGAAGGGATTCCGCTTTTTCTAATTGATGAATTGGAATAATAATATCTAAATCACAGGATGTCCTTAAAGAAATATCTCCGTATAGATCATGAGCAAGTATCGGTCCTTTCAAAAAAAGAGTACGAATCTCATTTTCAGTAAATAGCTTACTTACTTGTTCCATTTCGGCACTTAAATGAAGCATTTGAAACGTATTTTTTTTAAATTGTTGATACAAAGTTTGAATAACGTATAGAGGGATCAAATTCTGATCTAGCTCTTTCATCTTCAAATAAATTAATGGATAAACGCGGTGATGCATTGCAAGTTTGAGAAACACACCCCAATCGATATTTGTAAACAATTCATTACTATTTGATAATACGGTATTACCATCCTGCATTTTTAACATTTCAAGCAGGAGTTGTAGTTCCTTAGGGATACATTCTACATGAAGGCTAAAATCATTATTATTCATTGTATCCTCCTTTAGTCGCTTGTTCACTTACCCTCTTTGCAAATATTCCGACAACAGTGAATTTTTCCATTCCTTCCGCCCCAGTAACATAAAAGGGGCCGCTACGTAACCATGCATGTGCAATCAATTTCCCGCTCTCATCTTTCGCAGTTCCTAAATAAAGAGTACTTTCAATTTGACGTTTTTCAAGCATTTTCATCCCGGCTATAGCTTTCACAAGACACTGACTTTCCCAAAAAGTATAGCGACTCATAATATGTATAGCTTGAGATATACGCTTTAATGTCTCCTTGTGTAACTCACCATGAGTAAAAGATGTTTCATTCATATGATCGCCTAAAGAAGGTGCTACTTTAGAAAAAGGTACACTTTTTAATATACGAGCCCAACCTAAAAGAATAAAAGCCTCTAAAAACAACAGTTTTGTATTCGTATTTAACGCTAAAAATATCCTTAACCTTTTCACAATATTCATGAGTCCCTTTCTAATAGTTCTAGTAAAAGATATGAAACTACGTATTGGACTGATTCTCAATATGAATCAAATTTTCTTGTAATAAACATTCTAAAAAGGAAAGAACCTGTTTTTCACAATCTGTTTGTTCTACATCATAATTGGATAATAGTATCGTAACCAATTGAGAAACCGTAATTGGTTCTTCAATACAATCCCATATTTCTCCTCCCATTTCCCCCAAGTTGTAATACTTTCCTTCTTGGACATTCAGCATTACTTTTTCTCCATCCATATCGCTTACAATGTTTCCTTTGCTTTGTACAATCTGGCAATCTAGCGAAATCATTTATATTCCTCCTTCAAAAAATATACACAAAAGTATTCATGTGTGGTCATTCATAGGAAATACAACCCTCTAAATCTCCACTTTAGTACACTTTTTCTTGCATTTACTCTTTTTAGGTGTTTCTCTTTTGTTTGGATATTAAATAGTAGCTTTAAAGATTGGCTTGTTTTTTGTTTTACATTCTTGTACTAACCCAACCCCAACGTGTAAACTACCATCGTCTATCCCCAACCTAATTTTATAATTTACATCTTCCACTGACTTATGAAGTTGAATTACCATTGGATATTTTGCAACAAGTTTTGCTCTTTTCTTCCTAATTAAGTACCATCCGTTGTTGACACTTGTAGGAGCTAATTTTCCTCCTTCTACACCCAGTACAAAACAATATTCTTTGTTTTTAGTCATCTCTGACCAGCCATCCTTTTGGAGAATTTCGCTTTTTGCCAATGACAGATGAGAGTT
>NZ_JBALLY010000004.1:0-22645 GCF_036963045.1 Bacillus sp. JJ864
GTCTAATATCACGTAATATATCATCGTATGGTGTATTTTTCATACCACTATATTCCTTCATCACTTTCCCATTTTGATCCACTAAGTAAAATTTTGTACCATGTATAACTTGATCTTGATTTTCTGGTTTATCAACTAACGTTTTAAAATTGTCTTTCGCAAATTTTTCAATTTCATCTTGCGAATAACCCGTTAATAAATTCCAATTCTTCGTATCATCAGTAAATTTCTGCACAAATTCTTTTAGTTTTTCCGGCTTATCTACCTCTGGATCAACACTAAATGATACAAATTGAACATCTAGTTTTTCTTCTTTCGCCAATCTTTGCAACTTCGCCAAATTCGCTGTCATCGGCGGACAAACTGTTTGACAATTTGTAAATACAAGATCTGCGACCCACACTTTTCCTTTTAAATCTTTTGTACCAAATTTTTCGCCATTTTGATTTATGTATTGAAAACTTTGAACATCCCAATTTAACGGATTGCGAAGTTTTGATCCTGAACCGCACCCGGCTAAGACTAGCAAACAAAAGGCAGTAAGAAGCCCAATCCATTTTTGAAATCGCTTCATTCTAAAACACCCTTCTCTCCTTCAAAATATAACCAACTCTTCTTTCCCATACTAACAGAAGGTTCACTTTATTGTAACAAAGGTAAACACTATGAGAAAACTGTTTACATCACTTGTTCACTAAATCGTACTAATTTTTCCAGCGCTTCTTCTTTATGAAATGTGCTGAACCATCTATAATTTTCACCGTCTAAAATCCGGTAATGTTGGCTAACAATGTTTTGTTGTAAACAAAAATCTCCTCTTTTCTCAATTTCCTTCCACCATATTTGTCCACCCATCGTTTTTTCTTTTTTATATTCCATTTTATGGTGAGCAATTGTTTGAACAACTTCAAGAGCAGACCCTCCAAATGCAGACTGCAATACTTCACTGTTTTGAAACAAGGCACAAATCGCAACAACAGTCGTCCACGAAGGCAAAATGCGCTCTTTTTCAATTTGAACAAGCGTCTTTTTGGAAAGACCTAAAGCCTCTGCCATTTCTTCTTGTGTATAATTATGTTCTGTTCGAACCAGCTTCATTTTTTTCGCAATTATTTGTACTACTTCATCTTTATTCATTTGAACACCCCTTCTTACTATGTAAATCATATCAAATTGTATTTTTACACTTTTTTAATACTTAGTCAATTCCACTTACTTCTTTCGTGGTTTTACAAAGATTGGTGACGCGTTTCAATCGATATTCCCCGCATGTTAATTAAGTTTATGAGCCTGAATGGTTTATGAAAATATCTCATATTTATCCAGCACAAAAAAAGCTACTTGAATATAATCAAGTAGCTCTTTGCTATTCTGCAAAATACGAAAATCCAATTGCTCCAGCACCTGTATGTGTACTAATAACAGGTGTTGTAAAAAAGATTTCTGATTGTGTAAATCCACTAATTTTTTCAACTGCTTCTTTCATTTTCTGCGCCAATGGCAATGCTTTTGCATGCGGAATCGCAACTGCTTTTACTGTTTTACCAGCTATATCCTCTTCAAATATTTTCATAAATGTTTTTACAATTTGTCCTTGGCTACGTACCTTAGCAATCGGATTGTAGACTCCGTCCTCAATACTAGCAATTGGCTTAATATTTAATAAAGATCCAATCATCGCTTTTCCTTTACCAATACGACCGCCTTTCACAAGGTTCTCTAACGTATCAACAACAACGAATAGACGTGTGTTTTTTCTAACTTCTTCAATACGTTTTAAAATTTCTTCTAAAGAGCGACCTTCTTGCACCATTTTCGCTGCTTCAATTACTTGATAAGCTAAAGCGTGACTAATAAATAAAGAATCCACTACTGTTACTTTTGTATCTGTCATTGTTGCTGCACTATTTGCCGTTGCAACTGATCCGCTTAATCCATTCGTTAAGTGAATCGAAAGAACTTGACTGCCGTCCTCTCCTAAGCGATCATACAATTCAACAAATGCACCAACTGCTGGTTGCGATGTTTTAGGTAATACTTCTGATTTTTGCATTTCTTCAATAAACTCATCTGGTTGTAAATCTACACGATCTAAATAAGTTTGTCCGTTCACAGAAATTGATAATGGGATAACATGAATATCATATTTCTCAATCACATCTGGTGATAAATCCGCCGTTGAGTCTGTGACAATTTTAATTTTTTGCATGTTTTATTTCTTCCCTTTCCACTACGCTCTCCCTGTTATTATACTAGTATTCCGACTGCTTTCAACAGTTTAAGGTAATTTTCCGACAAAATTATTATTTTTATGTCTAAAAAAAAACAGCAGAGCGCTGTTGCTCTGCCGCAATTTTTTCTTATGCATTTTTTTCTAACGTATTTATTTTATATACATTTGAATAATCATTCCATTTTAAGCAACTCTGCAAATATTCTCGAAATGAGTACGAAAACCTTGGTTGTTTTTGTTTTTGAATTTTAGAAATAAAGAGCTGAAGACGCGACTGAATTTGAAACGCTAATGGGTGCTGTGTTTGTAACACTGGGATTTCAACCACCTTTACGCATTTTCCTGTTGGATGAGTGAAATAAAAACTCTTCATAATCACGATATCAATCCTCTTTTTTTTGGATTTATAATGTTAGTATAAACCGACAAAGTCAAAAAGTTTGTCTAAATTTTGGAGAAGCCTTAATTTTTTTCTTCTTTATATTGTATACGCTTACACCAATAGTATAACAAAGAAATAAAAAAAGCGCCCGTCATAAAGAGGCACTTTTCGATGAAGATTGTAATTCTCGTTTTATCTTTCTTTTATATACAATTTTTGACATCGCAATACTTAATTCATAAATTACTAACAGTGGAATTGCTACGGAAAAATCCGAAATAAAGTCAGGTGGTGTAATACAAACCGCAATGACAATCAATATAAAGTACGCATATCTTCTAATCTTTTGTAGTGCTACTGGATTTAAAATCCCAATGCTCGTTAAAAACATTGTTACAACAGGTAATTCAAAAATTACAGCAAATGGTACGGTCATGTTCATAACAAAAGAAAAATACTTTTCTGTTGTAAACATCGTTTGAAACATTTCATCACCAAGACTAACTAAAAAATTCAGTACAAATGGTAGAATAATAAAATATCCGAAACATAGTCCACCAATAAATAATATAAATAATCCCGGTACGTATAATAGCGTCATTTTCCGCTCGTGCGGAAGCAACGCTGGCTTGACGAATAACCAAATCTGCAGGGCAGCGATTGGAATGGTACATACAATTGAAAACACAGCCGCAATCACAAAATAAATCCACAAAATATCACTTGGTCCAAGAACTGTTAATTTCATATGTAAATCTTTTACAATAAAACTATAAATCTCTTTCGTATAAGAAAAACCAATAATAAGGAAAAATAAAAATGCCATCGCTGTAATAATAAGTCGTTTTCGCAAATCACCAAGATGATCTACTATGCTCATTTCGTGATCGTTCATATTCTCACCCATTTCTCTGGTCACTGGAAAAAAGATGCAAGCTCCTCTTACATCTTTTTCCCTTCACAAACGGACTCCATTTGATTCAACTAACCATCAACAAGTCCCCTACTGATAAAAATTTCATTTTTTCTCGTCTATATCATCATGCAAACCTTTTGCTGATTTTTTAAACTCTTTTAAGGTTTCTCCAAATGCCCGTCCAATTTCCGGTAATTTTTTTGGCCCAAAAATAATTAATGCTAAAATTAATATTAAAATTAATCCTGGAAATCCAATATTCGGCATACCGCTTCCCCCTTATTTTCAATTAATTTCATTTTGTCAAAAAAGTTTGAAAACGTCAATGTATCCGCTGTCTTTTATCAAAAAAAATTGAAAATACAATCTTTATACAATTTTCATTCCCTATTCCCGTTGTATATGATATGGTGAAAGAAACTACACTCTTCATTTTACTTATGAGAAAGAGGTCGAAACATGACTCAAAAAATGACTCGAATGACTCAGTTTGTTAAAGAAGAAATCGCAAATGCAATTACACATGGCATCGGCGCCATTTTAAGTATTCCTGCGTTAATTATTTTAATTATTCATGCATCAAAGCATGGGACTGCATCAGCAATTGTAGGATTTACTGTATATGGTGTGAGCATGTTTTTACTGTATTTATGTTCAACACTATTGCATAGCATCCATCATCCAAAAGTGGAAAAATTATTCACCATTTTAGATCACTCTGCCATCTATTTATTAATCGCTGGCACATATACACCGTTTTTACTTGTTACACTGCGCGGGCCACTTGGCTGGACATTACTTGCGATCATTTGGACACTTGCAATTGCAGGAATCATTTTTAAAATCTTTTTTGTACGTCGCTTTATTAAACTATCAACTTTATTTTATGTCCTGATGGGATGGCTCATTATTATTGCCATTAAGCCGTTATATGAGAATTTAACAGGTAGCGGTTTCTCCTTATTATTAATTGGCGGAATTTTATACTCTGTCGGTGCTATCTTCTTCCTATGGGAGAAGCTCCCATTTAACCATGCAATTTGGCACGTCTTTGTATTAGGCGGAAGCACGATGATGTTTTTCTGCGTTTTATTTTATGTATTACCTGTAGCATAAAGTGAAACTTCCATCAGTGGGGGTTTTACTGCCCACGAATAGCGGGATAAAAAAGGTCTCAGCTTTTATATTAAAGCTGAGACCTTTTTTACTTATTTTTCTAACTGACTTGCAATAATATCTTGCGTATATTTCGCTAATTCTTTAATATCCATATTTTCATATTGTTCTGCAGTAATTGGTTTCGAAATTGTGACTGTTGCATGCGCCGGCTTCATTCGATTACCGTTTGCTTCAAACATCTTATACGTTCCGTCCAATGTTACAGGTAAAATCGCTACACCTGCTTTTACAGCAAGATGGAAACTACCAGCCTTAAATTCTACCATCTCACCACCCTTACTACGAGTACCTTCAGGGAAAATCACGATAGAATGCCCTTGTTTTAACAGTTCAATCCCATCTTTAATAGCTTGCAACGATTGACGTCGATTTTTACGATCCATAAATACACAATTCATCATTTCCATCCATGTTGATACAAGTGGAAACTTTTTAATTTCTGCTTTCGAAACAAAGCCAATTGGCTTATTTAAATATCCTAGTAAAACAGGAATATCCATATCACTTTGATGATTACTTACAACTAGTACCGGCTTATCTTGTGGCACGTTTTCCAGTCCATTCACTTGTACTGTTGATCCAACTACACGAATCATCTTCTTGCCAAACCAATTTGTTGTTTTATACACTAGCTGATCTTTTTCTTGTGCTGATAGTGTATGTATCTTTCGTTTTAAACTCCACATTCTTGGTGTAATACCAATTACAATTAAAATTAAGTACAAAATCTTAAAAAACGTCTGAATCATATAGAACCCCCACATATTGTCATTCCGTTTTTCATTATACTAGACAAACGAAGGAAAAAGAAGAAAAAATGTCCAAACGACAAGCGTTTGGACATTTTTCATAATATGATAGATTAGAATTGTTTTGCTAACTCTTGTACTTTTTCAATAGCTTGTTCTTTAATTTCAGGTGCTTGCGCAGGATTTACGCTCATACCTTCTACTGCGATATATTCGACATCCGTTACACCCATGAAGCCTAGCATTGCTTTTAAATGGTTGCGACCAAAGTCCACTCCTGCGTACGGTCCTTCAGAGTACACACCGCCTGTCGCTTGGATATGAAGCGCTTTTTTACCTTCTAATAAACCAATCGGACCATTTTCAGTATATTTAAATGTTTTACCTGCAATTGATATATTATCTAAGTATGCTTTTACAACTGGTGGATAGCTTAAATTCCACATCGGTGTTACGAATACATATTTATCTGCATGCATAAATGTTTCTAAGTTTCCGTTCATAGCTGCAATTTTTTGTTGTTGGCTTTCACTTAATGTTTCAAAGCCTTCTCCTGCCCCAAGTTTCCCCCAAGCAGCAAGCACTTCACCATCAATTGCAGGTACGTTTGTATGGAATAAATCAATTGTTAAAATTTCATCTTGTGGATTCGCTTGTTTGTATGCTTCAATAAACGCTTCTCCTACCGCCATACCGAATGATACTTCTACTGGATTTGGATTTGCTGTAATAAATAATACTTTTGTCATGTTCATTTCTCTCCCTTTTTCATATATATCTTTAATTCGAGATTTTTAACAAAAAAGTAAATCGCTTACCTTACGTAAGTAATAATACCTAATTAACGCTTTCTTGTCAATAAAAAATAGCTACTTTTTTTTAGTAAGTAAATAACTATATAAAAAAGGAGCTGTCTCGCTCATGAACGAGACAGCTCCTTTTCCATTACTGCCCTAATACATGCTTTACTTTCTCAGCCGGAATACTACTTCCGCCTCTTCCTTTTACATCTTCAATCATCATTGAGATAATCATATTTGGAGAATTTGCATCAAATGCTACAAACCATCCTAACTCTTTACCATCGGCTTCTTTTGATTCTTTTAATTCAGCTGTTCCTGTTTTTCCAGCAAGTGTAATGCCATCTAATTTTGCAATCTTACCTGTTCCTTCTGGATCATTCACAACTTTTATTAAAGAGTTTTTCAAAATATCGCCGTTCTCTTTGGATACCACTTTTTCTTTCCACACTTTTATCTGTTTATCGTCTTTTAAAAGGTGCGGAGATGGAATATTCCCTTCATTCACAATTGGCGCATACGATAATGCAACGTGAAGTGATGACATTAAAACTTGCCCTTGACCATATCCAGTATCAGCAAGTTGAATATCATTTTTTATGCCGTCTTTTGCGATTTGCGACGTTGCAAATCCATATTCAATTGGTAACTTTTCACCAAGTCCGAATTTCTTCGCTTCTTCAGTAAATTTATCTTTACCAATTTTCAATGCTTCCTGCGCAAAATAAATGTTATCAGAATACATCATTGCTTTTTCAAAATCCACTGGATTTGCATCTTTAACACGCGTTACATAATAGTTACCCCAAGAAGAATCTTTTGCCCATTTTACACCATCAATTTTAAGAGATTCTTTTGGATCAAGTGCTTTTGTTTCTAGACCAATTGCTCCTGTAATCGGTTTGAAAACAGAACCTGGTGCGTATACTTGCGTAAATCGATTTGTCATCGGCTTTTTCGGGTCATTATTCAAAGCATCTCGCTCTGCTTTCGCTGACTCTCGCATCACAACATTCGGGTTGTATGATGGACTACTTACGAGCGCTAATGTTTCCCCTGTTTTCGGATGGACTGCTGCACTTGAACCTGCTTCACCCTTCATTTCTGCATAAATTTTTTGTTGCAAGTTCCCATCAATCGTTAATGTAATATTTTCTCCATCTTTCGCTTGTTTTTTAGCAAGCTCTTTTAATTCTTTTCCTTTTGCATCGGCAATATAAACACGTCCGCCTTTTTCACCGCGAAGTTTATCTTCAAAAACATTTTCAAGACCCGTTCTTCCAAAAGGATCATCAGCTTTATATCCTTTTTCCTCTAATTTCTTCAAATCCTCTGCATTTACTTTTCCCATATAGCCTGTTAAATGAGCGGCAGCTTCTCCTAAAGGATATGTCCGAACATTTACTGAGCGCGTTGCGACACCAGGCATAGAGATGTAATCATTTTCATTTGCACCTTCTGGTAAAATAGAAAGTGGAACATAGTAACTTGGTTGTACCCACTTCGCTGTTAATTTCTTTTCGATCTCTTCAACCGGCATATGTAATAATTTCGCTAACGTTTCTTTCGTTTGCTGTGCCGATTCGCCTAACTTCCCAGGTACAACTCCAACTTCTGCAGCTTTCCCATTTGTCGCCAATCCGTTTCCATTCCTATCATAAATTTCACCACGCTTTGGCGAAAATGATTGAACAAGTACTTTATCATCTTGTTTCATAGTTGGAAAAATAAATGATGGATTCCAATCAACTTTCCAGACGTCCTTATCCCCACCTTTTTCTTTCACAAGTTTTGCTTCATTTTCAAACGAAATCTTTCCACCGATTGTATCCATACTTACTTTAAACGGTACATTCGCATTGTTCTTCTCATCTTTTTTGTCTTCTTTTTTCGTTTCTGCTGCTACTTTTAAATTTTTCACAGCAATTCCTGCATAAACATTTTCATATTTCTTTACAAAATCATCTTTTGAAATCGACTGCTTTGCCTCTTTCGATAACTGCTCATACATTTTATCAAACTTTTTTTCGTTCCATGCTTTTACATATGTATCCATCGCTTGCTCTGGCTTCTCTTCTTTCCCACAGCCTACTACTAGCAGCAATGAAAAAATAAGAAATATTCCCCATATCTTTTTCACATTTTTTCCTCCTTTATTTCTCGAAACTATCATACTATAAAAATCCAATTTCACAAAATTAATCCAATAAAAAAACCGACGCAATATGCGCCGTTCTTTATATTATCATTATAACATTAAGAAAATTTCTATATAAGACTTTGTTTTTATTTTTTCTATTAAGTGTTCCTTCTCCATTTCTTAGCATTATTGCGACCTTTTTACTAGGCATTACCTTTAATCTAAGTGTTGTATTGGCACAAATCTATATTCAACATTCATGTGAAGAACAATATTTAGGCCGGGTATTTGCAACGTGGACGTTATTCGCTGTTTTAGGCGGAGGAATAGGAGCGTATTTATCTGGACTGCTACATGATCTATTTGACTTAAAAATCGCCTTTTTTGTAACAGGACTCTGTATGCTGTTTCCTCTCTGCATTACTTTACTAAAAAGATTTTATTACCGCCAACAGTAAAAGAAGATTGGTATGTAATACACCAATCTTCTCTCGCCTTATTTCTTTCTACCATACACATGATAAGCATATGTATATGGATTTTTCTCATCTGTCACGCCTTGTGTTACAGATATTTCTTCCCATTCATTGTAGTTTATTTCTGGGAAAAATGTGTCACCTTCAAATACCTCTTCGATTTGTGTAATATACAAGCGATCGGCAAAAGGAAGCACTTCTTTAAAAATTTCTGCACCGCCAATGACAAAGAGTTCTTCATTCATGTGCTCGTCCATTTTCTTCACATCATCAATAGAATGAATGACCTTACAGCCTTCCATTTCATAATTTTGATTACGAGTTAAAATGATATTTGTTCTGCCGGGTAACGGTCTGCCAATAGATTCAAACGTTTTTCTCCCCATAATAATCGGATGACCCATCGTCACTTTTTTAAAATACGCCAAATCTGCCGGTAGATGCCAAGGTAGTTGATTCTCTTTACCGATTAGTCGATTTTTATCCATTGCTACAAGTAATGAAATCATCTATATCCCCCCTATTTTTGTTTACACTGCTACTGGTGCTTTAATTGCAGGATGTGGATCGTATCCTTCTAACGTTAGATCATTCATTTCAAAATCAAAGATAGACTTCACATCTGGATTTAGCTTTAACGTTGGGAATGGACGTGGTTCACGCGCTAATTGTTTTTCCACTTGCTCAAAATGGTTCGTATAAATATGAGCATCGCCAATTGTATGAACGAATTCTCCTACTTCTAAGCCGCATTCATGGGCAATTAAATGTGTTAATAAAGAATAGCTCGCTATATTAAACGGAATACCAAGGAAAATGTCCCCGCTGCGTTGATATAACTGACAAGATAATTTTCCGTCTACCACATAAAACTGGAATAACGTATGACAAGGCGGCAATGCCATACTTGGGATATCTTCTGGATTCCATGCAGACACAATAAGGCGGCGGGAATCAGGATTATTCTTAATCATCTCAATAACGTCTTGTAATTGATCAAGCGTTTCCCCAGCAGTCGTTTTCCATGCACGCCACTGCTTTCCATACACATCTCCTAAATTACCGTAACGCTTCGCAAATTCATCCTCTTCAAGCACCTTTGTTTTAAACAATTCCATTTGCTCATTGTATTGCTTACTAAACTCTTCATCTTGCTGGGAACGAAGTCCAAAATCGGTCATATCTGGACCTGTATATGCATCGCTCTCTACCCAGTTCTTAAACGCCCATTCGTTCCAAATATTATTATTATGCTGCAGCAAATAACGAATGTTTGTATCACCTTTCATAAACCAAAGAAGTTCGCTCGCTACTAAACGAAACGGCACACGTTTTGTCGTAAGTAACGGAAAACCTTGACTTAAATCAAAGCGCATTTGATACCCAAATACAGATACTGTTCCTGTACCAGTGCGGTCTTCTTTTCTCGTACCGTTTTCCATAACATGACGGCACATTTCTAAATATTCATACTCTGCGTGTTTCATCAAGTAACCTTCTTTCACAATTGCTTTATGTAATTCCTATATGGAGTTTATCATATATGCCTTTGAATTTCACACGACCTTTTAAAAAAGTCTCTTCTATATGTAATACACACGTAGAAACTCCGTATTTTAAAATTTTTTTACTTTCAAAATCTGACATACTTTCGTCAATCTTTCTTCTAAAAAGAAAAAGGGATTTTCTACTTGTTTCAAGAAATGATAGTGCGGAAGTAAATAATAAATGAGTGGAGGTTTTACAATGCAAAAAACTGAAATGCCTCTTACAAGTAAATTACATACGACAATCCAAAACATGATGAAAGATTTGAACGTCCCTGGAGCGGCAGTAGCCATCATTAAAAGTGGAAAGGTAATATTCTCAGAAGGTTTTGGATACCGTGATACAAAAAATAAAAAAACAGTTACACCAAAAACGTTATTTGCAATCGGTTCCGCCACAAAAGCATTTGGCACTTTTTCTTTAAGTTTACTTGCGCAGCAGCAAAAATTTAATTGGGATACACCAGTACAATCGTATATTCCAGCTTTTTCACTTCACGATCCACTAGCAAGCACACAAACAACAGCTCGCGACCTAGCATCTCACCGCACCGGTGTCAGTCGCCACGATTTACTATGGCGCGCAGCCTCCTTAAGTAGAAAAAATATCGTGGAAAACATTCGCCACTTAGAACTAGATGCACCGTTCCGCTCCGCATTTTTATATAATAACTTAATGTATGCGACAATTAGCTCTATCGTCGAAAACATTACAAATGAAACATGGGAACAATATACAACAGAATATATTTTAAATCCACTTCAAATGGAACATACAAACTTCTCAGTTACCACTTCACAAAAATCAAATGACCATGCACTTCCTTACATCGAGAAAGACGAAAACATAACAGAAGTACCTTTTTGCAACCTTAATACAGTTGGTGCTGCTGGATGTATGAACTCTAATATAGAAGATATGGCAAAATGGGTGTTACTTCATTTAAATAAAGGAAAAGTTGGCGAACATGAACTACTTGCACAAAATCTGCTTGAGCAAATGTATACAGCGCATATCCCGATTCCAGATGCACCAATGTTCACTATGCCAGAAACTCCAGTAAACAGCTACGGTCTTGGCTGGTTTATTACTGCCTATCGCGGCCATAAGGAAATTTATCACGGAGGGAATATCGATGGATTCTCAGCATTTGTCTCCTTTATGCCAGAACATAATATTGGTCTTGTTGTGTTAACGAATCGTGGTAATACATTACTTCCTCCTTATCTTGCACATCAAATTTATGATGAATTGCTTGGATTAGAACCAATTGATTGGCACAAACGTGTGATAGAAGATACGGAAAAATTTCAAGAAATGATGAAAGAAATGAACAAACCGCTACCACAAGTAAAGGAAACTGTTCTTTCCCATCCATTAAAAGATTATACAGGAACGTTTGAACACCCTGCATATGGCACAATTGAAGTGCACAAACGAAATAAATCATTATATTTAAAATTTTCGTCATTCGACATTGAAATGAACCATCACCACTATGATATGTTCAATACGAAATGGAATGTTTTCCAAGTAGAAATGGATATATTAATTTCTTATGAAATGAACCCAGCAGGTGAACTGCACGAACTGAAAGTACACCTCCCAGCAACGTTAAGCACAAAGCCGCTTCTGTTTACGAAAACTGAAAAATAGAATTTTCATTAGTCAAGAAAACGCAGGGTTTCGAATGCCCTGCGTTTTTATTACATGCTTTTCTTCTCTAACTGATATACCCGTTAGACGAGAACAAATGTCTTATATTATTCACTTACTTTCATTTCCTTTGCAAACCACAGGTTAACACTTTCGAAAAACTTTGCACCGTTTTCAATCATGTCCAAAGCATCATCTACCAAATTTTCATCTGGATAATATCTTTCAGCACATTCGTAAAATTGAATCGCAAATTGTTTCATTTCTTCATCTGGTAATAGATGTATTGCTTCATTTTTTGGCATTTTCCATTCCTCGACTACAACTTGTTTTACATTTTTTTTTGCTTCTTCTTTTAATTTTAAAGTTTTAATTGTCGTAAGTTCCTTCACTTAAATCCCTCCTCCCTTATTCCTATCAAAACCTAAATTTTGTTATATTCTGTATATTCCATGTATTATCTCACCAATAATACCCTTCATTTGATGAACTCCTAAATCTGTATTTGTCATAATAACCACACCTGTTTCTAAATATGGATAAGCAACGAGCATACATTGAAATCCGATTCCCCAACCAAGTGAAGAAAATTCTATTTCTCGTCCTGAACCATCCAGAAAAACAGCTAAACCAGCCCATTCTTTACACCCTTGTGAAGTAATGAGTTCTTTTGCCTTACTTTCAGATAGACCCATTTTACTTTGACCCTTTAACGAGTTCATTACTTCAGTTATCAAAATTGCTAAATCCGTTGGTGTTGTCCAAAGTCCGGAAGCTGCTGGATATGAATAAATTGGATATTCGCTAGAAACGACTTCTCCTTTTTCATTATGACCACAAGAAAATTGCCCATTGCTTCCTGTTATTGCTGTTTGTTCAAATGTACTGTTCTTCATATGTAACGGTTCAAATATAAGCTCGTCCATTAATTCTACGAAAGATTTACCACAAACATCTTCTATTAATTGCTGTATGACACAAAAACCTGCATCGGAATATTGAAAGTCACTTTCTGGTTCATATTGCACTTCAATACGTTCTTTACAATATGATGTTTTTCCTTCTAAAAGTTCAACCATTGTAGGATTACCTAGAGCGGTATTAAGTTCATTAAAACTCCCTTCAGGATCGATTATTCCAGATTGATGACTAAACAACGTTCGTAACGTAACTTTTTTATTTTGCGTATATTCATTTTCAAGAAGCTTCCAAAATATAAGTCTATTATTTATATCCTCATCTAAATGAAGTATTCCTTGTTCGGTTAACTTTAAAACTAGCATTGCTGTTAAAAACTTACTAATCGAACAAGCATTAAAAATAGAATTACTGTTTACATTTCTATTCGTTCCCGCTTTCATGACACCAAATTCTTTTGTCATATGTACTTCACCATTTTCAATGAAAGCAATGCTTAAACCAGATACATTATAATGCTCCATGCGTTCGGAAATATTTAAATTCCCTAATTTCATATCGAATCCACCTCCATATTATCCCATGTAAATTTTAACAAAAGAATATATGTTCGTAAATCATTTTTATCCTATCTTAGGTAATTAAATGGCAGAATATTAACGATGTTGCGGGTCCTTATGTAAAATATTTTGCTATAGCTGCAGTGTGTCTTTCTGTTTTCTATTTTATTGTAAAGAAATTAACGAAAAAACGTGGTTAATAATTTATTATTAATGATGGAAACATCTCAATTATTTAGTGAAACGAGATTATTCTCTCTTCTGTTTGTCTCGTTTCGCAGTATATCCATTCATCAAAAACAGAACAGCTAATTTATGAATATTAGCTGTTCTGTCTTTGGCCAGTTTTTATTTGATGCATTTATTTGTATTTAAAATTCAATCGATTCCTCTAGGTTTCCTACCCAATATTCAATACGATGAATACCTGGCTCAAACGTTTTCTCCAACATACTCCCCTTGCTCTCTTTCCCGCTTCACATTATTTTGAATGTACAACACTTACAATTTCTTTCGGCACATTCACAATGTAATTCGGAGATTCAGCCTGTACTGTTTCTATCACATCATATCCCCAGCTTACCCAAATCACTTCTACACCAACTTTTTTGCAAGAGACAATGTCTCGAAGCTCATCTCCTACGTATATTACATCTGAATTTTTTAGTTTGTTTGCTTTTAAAAATTTCTTTATCACTTTGTCTTTTCCGAAAATATTATTAGAACAAAAAACATCATGAATATAATCAATTTCATTCTGACGTAAAAATTCCCGAATATGCTCCTCAGCATTCGAGGATACAATGATAATTTCATAGTCACTCTCTTTCAACGTCTGCAAAACATCTCTTATTCCATCGAACAAAGTAAGATTTGGGATCGATGGTTGATATAATTTATAAAACTCTAATGCTATCATAGGGATTTTATACAGGGGCACGTGAAGCAATTTACACCTCTCTGGAATTGATAATTTCCGCAACGCTTCAACATCCTCTTTTTTTACTTGTTTAAAACGGTGTTTCTCTGCAATTTCATTAAAAATTGGGATAAAAATATCTTTAGAATCCACTAACGTACCATCAAAATCAAACATAATATATTTACTCATTACCAATGCTGCTACTAAAAACATATACAAATGTATACTCTTAGAGTTTTCCTGCTTCTACGAACCCCATTTTGCTACTTTCTTGCTACTTTGGTTTATATGGATCTCCACAGGCGTTCATTCCGATGTAGCCCACCGTACATATATACCTACTATTTAGTTAGTATGGTATATTCTTTTGCTTGTAAAAGGTTGATGGATGCATTTAAATCCCGATCCATTTCATGTCCACAATCACATTTGTACACCCTGTCAGATAGTTTTAAATCTACTTTCTTATAACCACAACAGGAGCATAATTTAGAAGAAGGATAGAATCTGTCTACTTGGCGTAATTCAATGCCATATTCTTTACACTTTGCCAATAACCATGTTTGAAATGTATAAAAACATTGCTCTGCGACAGCTTTCGATAGATGCTTATTCTTCATCATCCCTTTTACATTCAAGTTCTCTATTGTGATATACGTTGGTTTGGTTTTCACTAACTTATTCACAACAGACTTTACATACTCTAATCTAATATTTACTAAACGAGCATGTAGTTTTTGTACTCTAAGAATATTTTTGTCTATATTCGCTCTTTTGTTCGTAGCAGATTTTTCACCTCTCTTTTTTAAATCTTCATATTTACGTGATAAAGAGCGTTGCTCACGTTTTATTTTTAGGGAAGTAGCATTTTACATCTTGCTTTTTCTTCTTTTTAAACTTAGGGAATTTAGATCGCCCTTTGAAAAAGCTTTTAAATGCTTCTTCCCCGTTCATAATCGCTTGTTTCGTAGCTTTAGAAGATACTTCTTTTATCCAAGATTTATCTGGATTACTAGGTATAAATTCGTTGTTTAACCACTTGGAAAAATCCATACCACTTAAAAATCTACCTTCTTTTTCATAAACCTCTTTATTGTGAGAAATGTAGAAGTTATAGATAAACCTACTCACTCCAATCGTTTGATGTATCTTGGATTTTTGTTCTTGCGTAGGGTTAATTTCTATCTTGTAAGCTTTTTTCAACTTCCTCATCCTTTATGGTTTTTTTCTTGTACTTTCTTAACCCGTATACTCAAGATACTGTTCATATATATATAGTACTTTCTATTAGTAGGGGTTCTAAAAGCCTTTAATTTACCATCATTATCCCATCTGTGTAGGGGAATATCGGAAGTGTTTAACAATTCTGCAAGTTCTTTAGACTTATATTGTTAACTCATATAATCACAACCTTCCTGTGATTACATTGCACTATAATTGATTATACTTGTATATATTTTTAACAACTACTGAACTTCTCCTTGTTCTCATTTCTTTTAAATTCTTTATACTTAAGAATTCTCCTTCAAATGGATATAACCTTTTATTTACAAAAAAAGAACAAGGTATCTCTCCTTGTTCTCCTTTTTCTATGACAGCCATTGCGGCGGTGTATTCGTATTCCAATAAATATCCCCGAGCTCATGATGTGCTGTAAAGTCATCATCATAACGATGGTAATGAAAATTAAAATAATAACCATCTTGCGGGGGATGATCTCGTCTTACGTGAAAACGAAGTAAGTCATCTCCAGTTTTTGTATTATACACATGAAAAATCTTTTCATTTTTCCCACCGGCCGGTTTTTGTGAAATTGCTAAAGACTGCAGCGAATCTTCCGGTGTATGATTCGCAAGATCTGCAAGCGCTTCTTCTATTTTCGGCAATATCACATCTTTAAACTCATCTTCAATTACTGGGCCAATTTTCGATCCAAATTTCTCCATCGATTGCCGCTCAGCTTCTTGCATCGCATAAGAAAGAAATACTTCTGAACCTATTTCATTTGACTTTTCATCCAGTGTATACGACGGTTGCTCTAGATTTTGTTGTTTTGCAGGCTTGTCCGCTTTTGCAGAATCAAGCAGTACAGAAGGAGGTGTTACTAATCCAAATGTAAATACAGTGATTAACGCGACGAGTGTCTTTTTCATCCAATTTGGCATGTTGTATCCCTCCCTTTTTTTTATATTTTTATAACTATTTCTTCTATTATACAAAATGATGCCAATTTTTGCACTTTACAAATTTATTAACGTTAACATGATTTGAATATGAAATAGTAAGATTTCATATACTAAGTATTATGCCTTGATTTTACTAGGAGGGTTTCCATTTGAGCCTTGACCTACTCTTTTCAGTCGTAAGCATTTGTGTTCTCGTCTATTTTATGTATGTATCGATTACGGATTAACAAAAAAAGAGCTATACAGCTCTTTTTTTATTAGGAATAAATAGAATCCACACTGTTAGTCCAATTGCAATCCCTGCACAAACTACAGCAGGAATCATATAAAAATGAGCTAGTGCTGCAATGCCATATACACATAAAGCTGGTATAAAGAGATATGCTTTTGCTTTCTGTGACAGCCATAGTTTCTTCCCTTCTGAACAATATAACTGTAAAAATAGTTTTTCTGAAAAAACTTTCCATTTTCCGCTCGAATAACGATAGATTGCAAATAACGCAAACGAAATAACGATTGCAGCAATCCACCACGGCGCACGCCAAATGGCAATTGCGCTTACAATGATAATCTGAATGTAAAAACCACTCGCATCACCCAAGCGAAAATATTCCTTTAGAAAAGCTTCAATGATTCTAGCGTCATTGCTCTTTCCTAATAATATACGTTTAGAACGCGGAAATAACCACGGCTTCGCTGCATTTGTAGGTTTTTGTACTTGGCCCCCCATTGCCATTATTTGTGTTGTCCATCTCATTGCTTCTCCTTTTTCTTTTTCAATTTCTTTAAAGAAGAAGCGATGGTACTCCATTTTTTCTTTTACTAAGAAGAAACTTATGATAAAGAGAAGGACAAAGAACAAAATCGTATAAAAAGACTGTTGTAATATGTATCTATATGTCATACCTACATATACAACGCCTACAAAAAAGAGAATATTTTTAATAATGATCACTTGCCACTGTTTATGAAACCGAACATCAATGTACCGTTGTAGCAAAGAAAGTGTGAAACGAAAGCAAGTCAAAAAGACAAAGCAGAAAAAAGCTTGTATTCCTGTTCCATGTAAACCTTTCAAAAAGATGGGTAGGAATAGTATTGTTACAAGTGCACTTGTGAAACAAATACGACAAAAAGAATATATCACTCCATATTTCATCATTTGTTTAATCCGATCTGGAAATTGAATTAAAAACAAACTGTCTGCTTGTTCCAAAAATGAACGTACACTTCTTGAAAACGTTGTGCTGTAAAAGATAAAAAGTCCGATAAACCAATATAATATATCTTCATCTTCTGGTCCATTATTCCAAAGTGAAGCGTAGTATATCCAACTAAATACAAGTGCTGGAACAACTCCATATAATGCAATCGTCCAATCGACAACAGAACGCACTGCTTTCCATTTTCGTTTTAATTCATAAAATAGTCTCTTATAAAATAATTTTCTAATCATGTTGCTCCCGCCTTACAATCACATCAAAACAATCTAACAACGTACCTTCTGGCATATTAGCAAGCGTTTGAATACTACGTAAATCTCCATTTGCAAATAACGTTCCTTCTGAAATTAATAAGAAACGCTCACATATTCTTTCTGCCGTATCTAACACATGTGTACACAGTAAAATGCCAGCCCCGCGCTCCTTTTCTTTATACAAAAAATTGAGAAAATCACGTGTTGCCGTCGGATCTAATCCAATAAACGGCTCATCAATAATATAAAAATCAGGTTCTGTTAAAAAAGCTAAAATGAGCATTGACTTTTGTTTCATTCCTTTTGAAAACTTCGACAGATATTCATGCTTATGCTTGTCCATCCGAAATATATGCAACAACTTATCCGCCTTTATTTCCCAACTTCCTGATTTAACATCCCTAGCAGCCATTAAAAGGTCAATATGCTCCCATAATGTTAAGTAATCATAATACGTCGGATGTTCAGGTACATAGGCATATGAATTCTTTTTCTCTGCAAATGAGATTTCCCCGTCCATATGCGCCAATAATCCAAGAATCGCTTTTATCGTTGTACTCTTTCCCGCTCCGTTTGCGCCAATTAAAGCAACGAGTTCACCTTGTTTAATTGAAAAGGCAATATTATGTATCGTTTGCTCTCCAGCTTCGTATCCAGCTGAATTTATATTTACTCGCAGCAACTATATCCCTCTTTCTATATGTACTTACAATAAATTCCTATGAAAATAATAACATATTTTTCAAAGAAAAAAATGAACCATAGCAAAGATACCATCCATATGCAGGAAAATAATCTCAATAATAGAATACTTTATATTCTGAGCTCAAAATATTTTTTTATTATTCCATGCACACCGTCTTATAAAACATTTCTAGCAAACAACGAGAAAGGATATTTACTATGACAAATAAACGAAACATCGAAGCTATTTTCATCGACCGTGACGGTACAATCGGCGGCGATACGACGATTCATTATCCTGGAGAGTTTCAGTTATTCCCATTTACTGAGATGGCTCTAAATAAACTAAAAGAATTAAACATACAACTATTTTCCTTTACAAACCAACCGGGCATTGCGGATGGCAAAGCAACAACTGAAGACTTTATTCAAGAATTAGAAGCATTCGGCTTTGATGACATCTATCTTTGTCCGCACCGGCATAGTGATGGCTGCAATTGTCGTAAGCCAGAAACAGGAATGCTCCTTCAAGCAGCGAAAAACCATCATCTTGATTTAACAAAATGTGTGGTAATCGGCGATCGATGGAGCGATATTGTTGCAGGTATACAAGTGGGTGCCACGACAATTTTAGTACAAACAGGTGCTGGATACGATGCACTGCATACGTACCGTCATAAATGGGCGAACATGAATGCTGATTATATTGCCATAAATTTAGAGGATGCTGTTTCATGGCTCTTTTCGCATTCTGTATAAAAATAAAACAGCAATGCCATGTAAAACGGCATTGCTGTTTTGTCATTCCAGTCGTTCTGCATACCTCATCTGCAAAATACAAAAATTATATCTTTATAAAAAGCTTGTCCTTCCATATCCATATGTTATGAAAACGAATTACACTATGCTTGGATATACATCACTAGTTATATATGGATTTTTATAAAGTTAATTCATAATGAAAATAGCGATCATCTCTTATATAACCGTTCCCTACATATAAATGCTGTGCTGTTGCATTATCTACTTCCGTTTGGAGCTTTAATCCTTTTGCCTCTGTATCCACTGCAAATTGCTTCGCCTTTGCTAACAATTCTTTCCCTACTCCAGTTCCTCTTGCTTCTTTTCCTACAAATAAATCATTTAAAATCCATAGCTTTTTCATCGAAATAGAAGAAAAAGAAGGATATAGCTGTGTAAATCCAACGTATTTTCCATCTTCTACTGCCACAAAGATAATGGATTCTTTTTGCTCTATACGTTCACGTAAGAATTGTTCTGCTCCTTCAATATTAGAATCTTGTTTATAAAACATGCGGTACTCATTAAATAATGATGCTACTCCTTGTAAGTCTTCCATAGTTGCTTGATATATTTTCACTTCGCTTCGCTTCCTTTCCAATAGTTCTTCATTAAATCCGTTGCCCAGTCTGGCTGTTTAATTTCTTCTTTTGGCAAAAACTCTTTCATAACTGGTTTCATATCTAAAATAGGGGTACCATCAATCGCATCTAACCCTTGCACAACTAAGCGTTTTCCTTCTCTTCGTACTACTTTTACAATCGTAGCACCTAATTGATTTGGACGATTTTTCCCCCGCTGTGCAAAAATACCTACTTTCGGATACTCTTTATTATTTCGAGGATGTCTTGCTGTGTACTGAATGTTCTCTTCTCTCACTCTATTAAAATAAAAAATCACTTCAATATGTGAAAATTGTTCAATCCCTTGCAAACTCTCTTCTGTATACAAATCTGTCAACTCAATAACAGATTCAATTTCTCCCCACAAATCATCTTCTACATTGATTCGTTCATTATGTACAAAAGCAATCGGTTGTAACGAAAACATCGTATCCCCCCTTTTTGTAACCACTTACATTATAATATATTTTCTGAATATTTTCCACGAATAATAGTTTAGTTTACATAATAATATTATAAATAAAAAAGAAGAGAGAACGTCCGCTCTCTTCTTTTTTATGGTTATACGAGACCTGTTAAGCTATACATGCCAATTACAACAAATACAGCTGCCGTTTTAATAATTGTAATTGCAAAGATATCCCGATATAATTGTTTATGAGTTAACCCAGTTACTGCAAGTAATGTAATAACAGCTCCGTTATGCGGCAATGTATCCATCCCGCTTGATGCCCTTGCAATAATACGATGCATCACTTCTAAAGGGATATGGAACTGCGCTTAATGCAATCCCCAATCCTCCAGAAGCTGAACCCGTAATACCTCCTTCAAAAAATATACATAATAATATTCATGTGTGGTCATTCATAGGAAATACAACCCTCTAAATCTCCACTTTAGTACACTTTTTCTTGCATTCACTCTTTTTAGGTGTTTCTCTTTTGTTTGGATATTAATTTGTAACTTATCTGGGTACATTGCAGTAATATAGCCAACATGAGTTACCTTTTTTGTGTCTGTGTATTGTACAATATCTCTATGCCTAAACCCATAAGTTTCGGAATGTATTGCTTTCGTTTTCTTTCTGATTGGTTTAATGACCCAGTCTTTTATGTTTGTATCATTGATCTCTAACCCACAAATAACTAAAGCGTCATTAGAATGTGATTTTTCAATACCCCAATCTATTCTCCTATTTGCAGTATCTCCACCACTTGTTAAAAGCAAAGTACCATACTGAGATAAGTGTTGTTGTAACCAGTTTTTACCTTGCATAACGTGTTGAGCAAAGTCTAGCCGTAAACTCTTTCCGTTAATCATTCTTTGATACTTATCAACAAACTTTTCTTCTTTACCTTCTGTTTTTTGGTGACATTTACTACATAGTGTAATCAGGTTATCTAATGTATTAGAGCCTCTTAACCTTCTAGGGACAATATGGTGTACTTCTAACATACAGTTTGAGTTTCCACATTCCATACATTTGCATTTGTCCCGTATAATTACAGCCTTTCTCATGTTTTCATCTAGCCGATTGGATTTTTGATATTGCCAGTTGTATAACTTCTTGTCATCAGTTAATGCTCGTATGTCTATCGCAACATCTTCTAAGTGAATACTTGCAATGTCTATCCATTTTGAAATCTTATTTACAAACCTAATAATCGTTTGTCTCTTTTGGAGTATACTAGGTGCGATTCTTCCTTCTTTTCTACTACTTGCACGATTATCAAATCTTGCTTGACGATACCGTTTGTGATTTCTTTTGTATCGTCTATGCCCTCTTCTTTTCTCCATTAGCTTTGATACATCTTTTCGATGTTCAATAGTAGCTTTAAAGATTGGCTTGTTTTTTGTTTTACATTCTTGTACTAACCCAACCCCAACGTATAAACTACCATCGTCGATCCCCAACCTCATTTTATAATCTACATCTTCCACTGACTTATAAAGTTGAATTACCATTGGATATTTAGCAACAAGTTTTGCTCTTTTTTTCCTAATTAAGTACCATCCATTGTTGACACTTGTAGGAACTAATTTTCTTTCTTCTACATCCAATACAAAACAATATTCTTTGTTTTTATCTTTAGTCATCTCTGACCATCCATCCTTTCGGAGAATTTCGCTTTTTGCCAATGACAGATGAGAGTTCATGTGTTTCGGTGTTTGACTACAGGGCAGTAGTAGTCGGTCATCCTTCCACACTCTTAGAGCAACGGACTAAAGCGTGTATCCGAGGGTAAGTCTTCAACTTACTCATCAATCGTAGTTCATCATGCAATTTAACTTTCGTCAAAACGCACTCACTTAGGCTTGAAACCGAATCAATAGTAAGTATACGAACATATTTGCCCACGTTTGTATACTTTTGTATATAAAAATGACTACTATT
>NZ_JBALLY010000005.1:0-10888 GCF_036963045.1 Bacillus sp. JJ864
CCAATGACAGATGAGAGTTCATGTGTTTCGGTGTTTGACTACAGGGCAGTAGTAGTCGGTCATCCTTCCACACTCTTAGAGCAACGGACTAAAGCGTGTATCCGAGGGTAAGTCTTCAACTTACTCATCAATCGTAGTTCATCATGCAATTTTCCTTTCGTCAAAACGCACTCACCTAGGCTTGAAACCGAATCAATAGTAAGTATACGAACATATTTGCCCACGTTTGTATACTTTTGTATATAAAAATGACTACTATTGATTTAGTCCTTTCTTCTCAATTTATTGTAACAAAATTCACAATGAATACCATGAAAAATTCGTGAACATACCATTATCACTATGAATATATTGAAATCTTATTCTTCGTATCTACATATAAATCCTTTTTGATTTTTCAACATATAAATTGCTATTATTCAGAACAAAATATGACCGCTACATTACTTGCTCCCTTTATTTTAATCCTTGCATGTGACAGAAAAAAGCCCTGGCCGCTTCTATGCATGGCCAGATGCTCTTGTCCTCCTAAAAAAGAGGTTTTTTATAAGTTTTTCAATTTGTATGTACATAGTTACTTTATTTATACTTCACTTCATTTATTATTAGAAAATATTTTTTTATAATGAAAGTTTTATTCATGTTCACCTTATATTCTCAAGGAATTCGTTCTCTTTTTTCATCATTATGCATAAATATCATACTTTTATTATTACTCTATAAAATGTCACACTTTTCTTTCAGTTGACCCTCTATTTTTAATTTTGTATACTTCCATCTAGCTAAGTTTGTTCGTTTTTGAACAGGATTACCATATAGAAGTGATCGGAGGGATATAGATGCTTCGTTATTCATTACTCGTTTTATTAGGAGCATGTAGTTACGGTATTTTAGCAATTTTTGTTAAATTTGCATACAGCGAAGGATTTTCGCTTGGAGAAGTAATTGGAAGTCAATATTTGTTCGGATGGCTCATTTTACTTGCGATTACATTATTATTCTCTAGACATCGTGTACCATTTAAACAAATGATTATTTTATTTATTGCAGGAACATCAGCAAGTTTAACAGGCATTTTTTACTACGGTGCATTACAAACTGTACCCGCTTCAATCGGTATTGTTTTGCTATTTCAATTCGTATGGATCGGAATTATCATTGAAGCAGTTGCAACCAAAACATTTCCTTCTAGAGAAAAATTGATTTCTGTACTATTCTTGCTTGTTGGAACGTTTCTTTCAAGTGGTTTACTTGAACAATCAGCAGGAGCAATTGACATGAAAGGAATTTTCTTCGGATTATTATCAGCGGTAGCATTTGCTTTTTATATTTTTGTGAGCGGAAGAGTAGCAGTAGAAGTTCCGTCATTGCCTCGTGGTTTAACACTTATGGCAGGTGCATTAACATTGGTAATGATTGCTTTCCCACCCACATTTATATATAATGGTACACTTACAAATGGACTATGGAAATACGGATTAGCATTAGGAACATTTAGTATTGTCATTCCAACTATTACTTTTACAATTGGAATTCCTAAGATTGGTTCTGGTTTAGCAACAATTTTAGGTGCTGCTGAACTTCCAGTTACAACAATCATGTCTGTGCTTCTTTTAAAAGAAGCCGTACTGACTTCACAATGGCTTGGAGTTTCCCTTATTCTTATCGGTATTACAATTCCACAAATTGCTTATAAAATGCGTGGACGATACAGAAGGCAACATACACATAAAAAAGTGGCAGCATAACAAACCGGACTTCTTAGAGAAGTCCGGTTTTCATTTTCTGTTACCTTTCAATGTAACATCGCCGTTTTCATCGCATAATTTGCTTTTTCAATTGTAAAAAATAGCGTCTTCTTAATAGTAAAAAATAACATATATGAACGAGTAAAAATAGCCCGATGACGATCAGTGAAGACCGAAGAATCGGTGTTGTAAAGAGTGTTTGCAATGTTGTAAAAGCAACACTCGTATGCAAAACAGCTATGAGAATCGGAATAAAGAATAGTGCACCCATTTGCACCGTCATAATTTGTTTCATTTCCTCTTCATCCATACCGAGTTTCAATAGTGATTGATAATATTGTTTATCTGTTTCTAAATCGGTAAACAAGCGGAAATATAAAAAGCTTACGGCAGATAAGTAAAAAACAACTCCGACAAATAATCCAATAAATAAAATGACACTTGTCAATTGTTTAATCATATTATAGGTGATCACACGTGATGAAAATTCATACTGTCCTTTTTGATTCAATCGTTTTTCTAATTCCGCTGCTACTCGCGTCGTTCCTTCCCAACTCTTTACTGTATAGCCCGTATAACTCGCTGTTTTCTGTCCCACTGTAATTTGCTGTGCCATTTCATTGGAAACAACAAAAATCTTTCCAGGAAATACACCGCCTGAAAAAATATTCTGTTTCAACATAGAAGAAATGTGAATTTGTTTTCCACTTTCTTGCAATGTTACATCTGATTCTTTAGAACGATCTACAACACTACTTTCCATTCCAAAAGAAGGAACGCGAACTGCTTCATTTCCTGCTAATGCCACAGTTTCGTAGCCAATCTGCTTTGCAAACTTATTATAATCATCTTGACTCATGATTACGGCTTGCGAATCGTCAGAAATAGATTGAATTTTCAACTGCGCACTTATCTTTTGGAAAATAACATTTTCCTTTTGAAACGAATCTTCAATTTCCTTTTCATATTGTGCTTTCTGTCCTTGATGTTCATTATATGTAATCAAACTAAATGCAAATGGGATGTTCTTCATCGATTCGCCCTTTTGCGTTTCTGTAAAAGCAGCGAACGTTCCAATGGCACAAAATGCAACTGTTGACACAATTGTTACCATAAAAAACATACGTGCATTATCTTTCATACGGTATGCTAACATAGAAAATGATAATAAATTCGTTTTCTTCCAATAGATAGGCTTCCATTTCTTTAAAAACTTTATGATAAATACACTAAGCTGCGTATATAAAAAATACGTGCCAATAATTACAATAGTTGCAACGGGAAGCAATAAAAATGCGACAGCGCCAGGTTTTGCTGTTATAGATAACATATATCCACTGGCTATTAAAGTTGCTGCTACTATAGATAAAAGAATAGAAGCTTTCGGTTCAGGTTTTGGCTTCTTATTCCCTTTTAATAACGCGATTACTTTTTTACTTTTCACAAATAAACTTGTTGTAAAAGCAACAATGAAAAACAATGCTAAAAACACAACAGCTGTTAATTTCATTGCTTGCCATGGCATATAAAATGGCAAACTTCCCAATCCCATTACTGTACTTGCTAACAGAAAAAATAACTTTCCAAATATAAATCCGAAAGCAATACCGCCAATAAGAGCACTTATACCAACGATCATATTTTCAAAGAAGATCATTCGCATCAATTTCCAATTTGTAATACCATGAATAACAAAAATCCCAAACTCCTTATTCCTTATTTTTAAAAATGAACTAACAGAGTAGAAAATAAAGAAAAAAGAAAAGAAATAAATAATGTACTCCGCAACAAGCATTCCTTGCCGAATAGCACCCTGTCCATCTATATCAGGATGATAAATAAATAAAGCATATAAAAAGAAAATCATAACTGAAAATGCACTGCTTAAAAAATAAGCGGCATAGGCACGTATGTTTCGACTTACGTTTTTAAACGCGAGTTGAGAAAACGTCATTTTCTTTCCCCTCCCACGTTTTTTGTACTTTCATAAAAATAAGTATCATCATGAGTATGACATCTCCTTCTTCTTTCTTCTATTTTCACTATAATAAAAAAAGAAAAAGGAAAACATCGAACTTTCTTACATACATTCGTCCATTCTTACAGTTTTGTCATTTTTCTCATCATTTTGTAAATGTGTTCATTACCTTTCCTTTCGCTATTCTCAAAAACTCTTGTAATTCTGGGTTTATATTTGCTTTTCGGTATGCAACGGCTAGTTCCGCAACAATTTTAGAATCACGTATTTCTTTGTAAACAACTTCTGATTGATATAATTTATTTGCAGAAACTGGTATGACCGTTATTCCAATCCCAGCAGCAACAAGTCCTATAACTGTTTGATATTCTGTCGCCTCTTGTACAATTTGCGGACTAAACCCTGCATCACGGCATAAAGAAAGAATATTATCATATAAAGTCGGCCATACATTTCGAGTTATGAAAACAAAAGATTCGTTTTGCAAGTCTTCAATATATATTGCTTGTTTATTCGCAAGTGGATGCGCTTTCGGTAAACAAAGTGTACAAGGGAGGTGCTGCACAGTTTCTAACTGTAATAATTGACTTGTAATAGGTGGACGCAACATCCCGACATCAATTCGATTATCATGAAGTGCATCTACTTGTTCTGGTGTAGACAATTCATGCAGTACAACAGATACATTTGGAAATTTTTTTCGATATTCCCGAACAATTGGCGGCAAGATATCATACATCGCTGAACCAACAAACCCAATAGACAGCTCTCCGATTTCTCCCCTTTGTGCTCTCTGGGCAACTTCGACTGCTTTATCAATTTGTATAAAAGCCTTTTTCACTTCTTGTAAAAACAATTCCCCTGCTTCTGTTAATTCTACTCTTCGTTTCGTTCTTGAAAATAACGTTACTCCCATCTCTTGTTCTAATTGTTGAATTTGTTGACTTAGCGGCGGCTGTGTCATCTGTAAACGAGCAGCTGCCCTACCAAAGTGAAGCTCTTCTGCTACAACAATAAAATATTGTAAATGCCGTAATTCCATATAGAACACCCTTTTTTTATTAATATGTATAATAAATTAATAACATAAGAATTATATATTAGACAAATGTTTTTAAAGAAATCATACGGTAATATCCCTAAATATTTTATTGATGGTATTAACAATTACAGCGAGTCTAATAATAAGTTAAAAAACGACATAACCCCCTTTCTTTTGAGAAGGACGAGAGCATCTGGCCGCGCATAGAAACGGTCAGAGCCTTTTCCTACCACATGCCAGATTTAAAATAAAAGAAAACGTATACAAAAAGCGTTTTCTCTTATTTCATTCGCTATTCAATTCGTCCATGTACATTTTCACATTTCTCGCCTCAATCATTTCCTAGTGAACACTAAATAGTCACACATCGATGCAACAACTCATAATCTTCCGGAAATGAGAGCGGAAGGTCTTGAAGTTCATCCAGTCGTTTCCACTCAATTTTATAAATTAATCCGTCTGGATCTTGAATTTCCCGTTCTCCCCCTACTATTTTCACAACATAATAGTGTACTTGCACAGGAACATTAAACGTAACACCTATTTTTTCATGTACCTTTTCAATAATTTCAATGCGATAGCCAGTTTCTTCCCATACTTCACGGATGCAGCACTCTTCTAGCGTTTCTCCATTTTCTAATCCACCTGAAGGTACAGACCAAAGTTTTTCTTCTTCTGGCTTTCCTTGTAGTACCATTAATACTTCATTATTATCATTAATACAAATTGCAGCTGCTCCAATCCAACGTTTCACTATTTTCCCCTCGAAAAAAGAGGAAAAAATCTATAATCTATCGAATATTTCCAGCAACTTCATTGACAGCGCATTCCTAAAAACAGAAAGGAAGGATCCTGTGAAAATTTCTAAGTATGTTGTGGATTGTGTATTTTGTGAGAAAAATCGAGGAATAAGACAAGCAACTGTGACTATTGCTGCTTCTTCTAACACATTGGCAATTCAAAAAATAACAGAAGAATGTCAGCGACGTTTTGGGAAAGCATTATTATTAAAGACAGAAGTTATAAAAGAAGAATTTATAGCAGAAACAACAAAAAGCTGACCAAAATGGTCAGCTTTCTATTTTCCGATCGTATTGCGTTTTCTTTCCGTACACATTATCACATGAAGATTAGGGGCATCCTCTATGAGATCGGAATCTTTCCATTATGTACGTTCCATAATGGATATCGAACAATATTTTCTGTATAATCTACAACAAATCATCCAGAAAAAAGGGAAGTTTAGTTCGCATTTTTAGAAAAGGGATAGGGATATTACCGGTAATACATCAAACATTCGAACATTACATCTATTATAATATACTAATCTTCTTCATATCGGAAATATGTATTACATATATAATTAATATGTAATACATATTAATCTCCTATTTCATCCTTCTATCTTGCACATTTCTAAACATTGATAGAGCTAAAATTGCACCCATTAATGCGAAAGTCATATCCCACTGTGTATCCCATGAGTCTCCTTGTGTTCCTAAAAAAGCATCTGCTCCAGTTCCTGTCAATTTAGCAACTAAAAACTCTAGCAATTCATACACTGCACTAAACGCTAAACAAACAGAAATGACAAGAATTGATAACCATCCTTTTTTTCGAATACCTACCACTCTAATAAGAACCTCACGTGTTAATAGAGCCGGTACGAACCCTTGCACAAAATGGCCTACGCGGTCATAATAATTTCTTTCTAATGAGAATGTATCACGAATCCAATTGAAAAACGGTACTTCAGCATATGTATAATGACCACCAATAAGCAAAATAATCATATGAAACCAAATCCAAATATACGTAAACGTCGTAAACTGAAAACGATGATATGTTGCTGCTAAAACCAATACGACAATAATTGCCGGCAATACTTCTAGCCACCATGTAAACAAATCTTTCGGCTGAATTCCTGAGATTAATAAACTTATCCAAAAACTTATAAAGAGAAGCATATGTGTGCGATGAATCGTGAACCAATCTCCCTTCCATATTCAAGTTATTTATTATATTTTTTAAGAAAAAGCCTTCCAAACCTTGTTCTCACAGGGCTTGCTGAAGGCTTCCTTTATTCTGCAACAAATACATATTGTAGTATAATCCTTGTTTCGCCAGCAATTCTTGATGTGTTCCTCTTTCAACAATTTGGCCGTCGTGCATCACAAAGATTTGATCCGCATCTTGAATTGTAGATAAGCGATGTGCAATTGCAATAGTTGTTCGCCCTTTTCGCATATGCTGCAATGCCGTTTGAATCGCTTCTTCTGTTTCTGTATCAATATTTGCTGTTGCCTCATCTAACACTAATACTTTCGGATTTGTTGCAACAGTTCTTGCAAACGCCACAAGCTGTCTTTGACCACTTGAAAACGCTGCCCCTCTCTCAACTACTTCTGTATTATATTGATTTGGCAGCTGTTCAATAAATGTATTTGCTTGCACAAATTTTGCAGCCTTTTCCACTTCTTCATCCGTGATACGTTCATCATACATGCAAATGTTTTGCTTCACTGTTCCAGCAAATAAGAAAGCATCTTGCAATACAAGACCGATACGTTTTCGTATTTCCTTCTCTTGAAAGTTCTCTAATCGAACTCCATCAATTACAATTTCCCCTTCATTAACGTGATAAAAACGCATCAATAAGTTCATAATTGTACTTTTCCCACTACCTGTATGCCCAACAAAAGCAACAGTTTGCCCCGGCTTTACATGGAAGGACACATTTTTAAGTACATCACGTTTCCCATCATAAGAGAAGGTAACATTTTTAAACTCAATTTCCCCTTCTGTCATTACAGGAGTTCCATTCCCTTGTTGCAGCGGTGCTAAATCGTTTTCATCCATTAAAAGAAACACACGTGATGATGACACAACTGCTTGCTGGAAGAAAGACAATTTCATCATCATTTCGTTTACTGGTTCAAAGAAACGGTGAATATAGTTCACAAAAGCATATAATACACCCACTTCAACTGGACTATGCATTGCATCAATTCCAAACAACGTCAACACTAATACAATTGCCAAAATATGAACAAGATCGGTCGCTGGACGTAAAAATATGGCATCTAACTTCAAATTACGGCGCCCTGCTCCGTAATGTTTTTCATTCACTTCTTCAAATTCTTTACGCATCCGTTTTTCTTGGCGGAATACTTGAATAATGTTCATACCTTGAATAGATTCATTCAACTTTGCATTTAATATACTTAATTGATTGCGAAGTTCTAAATAAAAGACTGAACTTTTACGACGATAAAGAGCCATAATCGTAATCATAATTGGAATAAGAAGCAACGAAAACAAGGCAAGTTTCACATTCAGTAAAAACATAGATATTAAAATACCGATTAAAAACACAATATTTTTTACGAAAGTAGATAATACACTTACAAAGAAATCTTTAATCGCTTCCGTATCATTTGTTATACGAGAAACGAGCGTTCCAATTGGTGTACGATCAAAGAAGCTAAGCGATAAACTTTGCACATGTTCATATACTTCTACACGCATATCTTGCACAATTTTGAAGGCAATATTTTGGAAATATAATAAATTCAAATACGTAAAGAACACCTTTAATAAATGAAACACAATATAAACAATAAATAACGTTACTAATACATTTTGTTCAAAATTCTTCGGAACTAAATGCTCGTCGATAAATTTCTTAATTAAAAAAGGGCCCATCATTTCCGCTATAGTTGCGCCAACTAAAAATAGAAACGCGAATGTCAGCAGTTTCTTATATGGCTTCATATATGATAATAGACGCCATAAGTCACTTCGTTTTTTCTCGTTCATTATACTCCTCCTTTCTCAACTAATGCTTCTAATTGCTGACTTTCATACATGTCTTTATACCAGCCATCTTGTTGCATTAAACTTTCGTGCGTACCACGCTGTACAATCTTCCCATCATCAATAACAAGAATTAAATTTGCATGTTGAATCGCACTTAAGCGATGCGCTGTAATAATCGTTGTTTTATTTTCGCGTTCACGCTTTAATGCCGCTAAAATTGTTTCTTCTGTTTTTGCATCTACTGCGGATAAACAGTCATCTAAAATTAAAATTTCAGCATTTGTTAATAACGCACGTGCAATCGAAATACGCTGTTTTTGACCACCTGATAAAGAAACGCCGCGTTCGCCAACTACAGTTTCATATCCTTCTGGAAATTTCGTAATATCCTCATGAATACATGCTATAGTAGCAGCATGCGCAATATCTTTATATGTTGCATCAGGTTTTCCAAATGCGATATTTTCTCCTATACTTGCAGAAAATAAGAAATGATCCTGTGGTACATATGAAATAGCGGAACGAATGGCATGCAGTGTCCTATCTCGAATATCGGTTTCCCCCACTCGCACTCCTCCATCAAAATGATCATATTCTCGAATTAAACATTTTAATAATGTTGTTTTCCCTGCTCCTGTACGTCCTACAATCCCTAAAGTTTCCCCTTTTCGTAAAGAAAAATGAATATCTTGTAGATTTATCACTTCATTCTTCTTGTACGAAAATGCGTCAATATCAAACTCGATATTACCACTCGCTATTTCTTCACTTACCCCTTCTCTATTTACCACATCAGATACTTGCATAAATAAATTTTGAATTCGATCATAAGAAGCACGTCCACGCTCCATAATATTAAATAACCAACCAAACGCTAACATCGGCCATACGAGCGTCCCTAAATATGCGGTAAATGTAATAAGTTCTCCTATCGTAAGCTCATCTCGAACAACCAATACAGAGCCATAACACACTGCAATTAAAAAAGAAAAACCTACAATTAAAGAAATTGTTGGATCAAATAATGAATCAATGCGGGCAACGAGAATGTTTTTCTGTACCACTTCTTCCGATTTATTACGAAATGCTTGTAAATCTTCTTTTTCTTGACCAAGTGAACGAATTACCTTCATTCCACTCATACTTTCCTGAACTTTATCATTGATTTCTGAAAAAGCCTGCTGCGCTTTATGAAAACGACGATGTAACAAAGTTCCGTAGTAGTTTGTCGCAATTGCTACGATCGGCATTGGAATTAAACTGAGTAATGTTAATTTCCAACTAATTGTAAATCCCATCGCAACAAGAACACATCCGCCAACCGCTAACGAATCTACAAGCGTTAATACTCCAGAACCTGCTGTTTGCTGAACTGCTTGAATATCATTCGTTGCGTGAGCCATTAAATTACCAGTACGATGTTTTTGGTAAAATGATGGACTCATATTCGTAAAATGCTCATACAGCTTTCGGCGTAATTGACGAGCTAACTTTAAAGAAGAGCCAAAGATCATCATGCGCCATACATAACGCAAAATATACATCGCCACTCCTGCACCAACTAAAATCCCTGCCCATTGTAATAACTTCTCAGCAGTTAATGAATGATTGCTAATTTCATCAACAATGATACCAATTACTTTTGGTGGTACGAGCTCAAGAAGAGCAACGCCAAACAATAAAAATATACCAGTTATGTATGCTCGCTTCTCTTGTTTAAAAAACCATGCCAAGTCTAAAAAAACTTTCATTATATACCTGGTTTAAAAAACTTATAAAAATCTATCAAAACGTTGGAGAACCAAGACCAAAGCCAACTACCGAAAAGGAATCTCACCTTTTTCCTGTCCGCAAGGCTATCACCTTCTCATTCACCTACTGTGAAAGAATAACGGCAGGTTCCTGTTAGGAACGATCTTGTTTTGCGCATAATCATTCATCCGAGTCAATTATACGCAAAGGGATATAAGTTTTAAACCAGGTTCCCTCCCTTCTTGATTTGAAATAAAATTTGTTGATTACTCATATACACTGTTTTATGAAGGATACTCCATAATTTCCAGTTGTGATGGTCTTTCCATGTTGCGATGGTTTGTAACCATTTCTTATATACCTTTTTTGTATTCTTATTGCTTTCTTCCAATGAAGCAATAAGAATACGAAGTTTCGTTGCGATTTGGTTTTGTAACAAAGAAATCATTTCTTTTGGTAGTTTTTCTTGTAGTCCGAGTCCACGACGTGCAATCGTAAACGCAGCCGTTTCATGAACGCTAATCCCATACTTTTTACTATATTTTAGTT
>NZ_JBALLY010000006.1:0-391 GCF_036963045.1 Bacillus sp. JJ864
CCACTAATTACATTTCTATTTTCTAGATGCCTACAAACTAATATGTATAAAATAGTAAATTGAGCAGGATTAAATAAAATATATCTCCAATTATTGATTATTTTCTTTAGGTCTCGCTTACTTAATTTTTTACATTTATTAGAAAATATAATGTTATTTAATACCTTCCTCGTATCTTCACCATCAATCGAAATATACTCTCTCATTAGTTCTTTATATTCATTTAAATCTATTCCTACTGATTCTTCCAATTCGCATAATTTTTCTATAAGTATAATCAAATATCCTTCTTCGAGAATTTCATCTGTTCTATCCTCAATAATTTTTTCACTTGAATAAGATATTTCTTCGAAATCATATTCCATTTCCATTAATTCAAATGTATCTTGAT
>NZ_JBALLY010000006.1:517-24028 GCF_036963045.1 Bacillus sp. JJ864
TTTCATTCATTTCACCATCCAGATAAACAATAAACATATCATCTACAAATCGTATTAAAAAAAGATTTTCTCTTTCCAAAGTTCTATGCATTTTTGAATCAAAGTCTAATAAATAGAACTGTGATAATATAGATGAAGCCATAGAGTAATGAAATTGTGGTAGATATTCAAACCCACAAAAATCAAAAAAATAGTCCAAATCATTTATTACACTTTGTTCACCTAAATAGGCTCTTAACCTATTAATAAGTGATTTCACTTTAATAGAATTAAAAAAATCCTGTATATCCACTTTTAAAACCGGCATACCAAAATATTTTTCTCTTTCTTCTTGAAATAATCTATAGCTAGTGTTAAATTTTGCATTCTTTGGAATATCTTCTTTTGAATGCATATCTAAAAATCCTGAATAAAATATATCCATCCGTTCTTTGGAAAAATTCAGCTTACCATTACCATTTAAAAATAAATCAGCTATTTTAAAAACTATATATGTGTAGTAGGTATAATATAACGGATTAATTAAATGCATATTTCTCGGCGTAAAATAGTCATTTTTATATACAAAATCACGAGCTTTTTTTACTGGATTCGTTTCACAAAATTCTCCAACGCTTTTTTCCATTTCATTTTTAATACCCTTAAGCCCATATTCTCTAAGGATATTTATATTAGCAATTGTTTGAGGATTAAATATTTTTGTTTTCGACATAGATAAGATATATCTATAGGTTAGTTCTGAAATCTTATTATTTTCCACTTATATATACACTCACTTTACAAATATTAACAAAACCATTACTAAAACTATAGGAATAAAAACAAAAAACTTATTAAGATTCAATATAATATTATCGACAGTAAAATCCTTCACTTCTTTTAAATCCAACTCATTTTGGGGTGCATCATTTAAATCTTCACTTTCGTCTTTTCCTTCTAAATCTTTGACTTTTTTTTCTTGTAATTTTATATTAATCTGATTAAATTTACTCTTTTCATTATCAACTGGATCATGATTTTCATTATTTTTTAAAGTGGATTGATATTCAAACATTATGATATTAAATGAATCAATTAAAGCTTGTTCATCATTCGTGTTTCCCTTAACATTATGATTTAATATTAGTCCCTTTAATTTTAAAATTAAATCTTCTAGATCCAATTGATGATAATGAACTTTAAGAGCTCTCTCATTATAATTAAGTTCATTAATATAGTATTGTACTAATATTACATATATAGAAAAAACGCCTGACATTAAGCTAAAAATTGATTTCCCAAATAACGGGTGTATTTCTTTACCACCTAAAGACAATAATACAAAAATTACCGCTTCAATATTCAAAAAGAAAAAAATCAACTTCCATTTATCACTATAGCCTTTTAATCTAATACTCATTTCAATTCGATTATTTCTTGTTTTATTTAATGTGTTAATCTTTTTTTCAATCTCAGACAGAATTGTGATTTCTCTATAGCTTTTTTTCATACATTACTACCTCCGTACATTACTATCTATAACGTATATTCCCTATATGATATTAATTAATATTAATAAATATATTTTTATTATAAAAAATCATTGAAAGTCCATTATTAATTAACAAAAATAACCTCTCTCATGAATCTTATATTAATTATAAAATTCATGATATATATATTATTAAAACTTCTAAATCGCCTCTCTACCATCACTTGTAATACGTTCTTCCTCAAATCATTTTAAAGTTAGTCATTTAGTAATTTTTCGACTTTTAAATATATATTCCCAGTCTGAGCAGCATGCCGCCTTTTCCTTACAATAAGAGATACTATATCGATTCGATTTTCTAAAACCGCCAATAAATCCATTCCGTCCATTAATAATATTGTACTCCGTCCTAATGAATAAATTTTCACCGCATCTTCAGAAAAGCCATTTATTGAAAGAAAGAGCCCTAATGTATTATCTAATTTACGACTAATCTTTCCTGAAAAAGCATCTAAATCTGAAGCATTAACCGCATAACTTTGCCATTTCGCTTCAAATAAATAATCAGTTCCTTCTAAAGAAAAAGCACCATCAATTTGTTCTCCTATATTACGAAAAGAAGCCCTTGGATCTAAATCAAATAATTCGAATATATTATATAAGACTTTTTCAAGTTCAAACCCCCTGCGATGATGATCTTTGGATATCACTAACTTTGAATATATTTGTTTTATCTCATCAAGGCGTGTCAATAAAGCTTGGCTTGATTTAATCTTCTCCATATTCTCTATTCTTTTTTTTCTTATTACTGCTTCTTTCTTTAATTGTGCATCATGATCCTCAATTATCCTTTTCAAATCATATACGGATGCCTTAGCTCTTTCCGCTTTACGTTTTCCATCTTCAATTTGTTCTAAATGACGAAAACTTGTCATTTGGGTTACCTCGTATAGTATCCTACGAATATCCCCAAGATTTCTCTCTTGATTTTTCATAAGCTCATCGATAATATCTGAAACAATTTGTCTCTTATAATTACTCCAATCAACCTTATGAATTATTGTTTTATCACTAATACAATTTAATAAAAAACCTTTCAAATCGTTTTTATACCAATAAATATTACAAAGAGCTTCTTTTAAATATTGAATAGCTGAAGCTGAAATTTTAATTTCCATAAAGAAACCACCCCATAGCGCTTGTGAGATAAACTAGAACATCAAATTATACATTTCCTTTAATAAAAAAACTGCCAAAAATATATACTAAATTTATACTTTATACATTATTTTACCTCATCTAAACTTTTACAACAATTAACATTTTAAATAATAAAAAAAGAACGCCCAAATTATCTACCTAGGACGCTCTTCCATATAAACACTAATAAATGTTAATTACTCTTTATAAAAAACTTATTTCTATTTAGCTATTATAAAACTATATTATGAAAAATAATTGAATGGAATTTCTAACTCAAACCTACGCTTTACTATCACTTGTGATACGGTTCACCGTGATTAATCTAAGTGAGGTTCATTAAAATTAAGGTTTTTATCGGAGTAAACGTCTGTTCTTTTATTTTGGCATAACACTATTTATGAATCGCAGTTAGTTATTTATTCCTCAACATCTCAGCAAGTTCATATAGTAGGTTGTGCTGCTGAATGCGATAGTGACGCCCTTCCTTTTGCAAATACCCTTTGTCGCAAAATTGTGCAAGCACATGTAATAAATGTCGATAGGAGACGCCTAAAAAATCACAAACAGTTACGTGTTTCTCCTTATAGACCTCTTCATCCGAGGTTTGCAAAATAAAATCCGCAAGCCGGTTTTCAAGCGGGAAGGCGAGACTATACGAATACTTTGCAGCCATTTTTGTTGCTTTTACACTTAAAATCTTGGTTAGTTCACGTAAAAATTTTGCATCTTCTAACATTTGTGCGCGACAGCGATGAAAAGGAAGCGCAAAGCAAATGGTCTTAGTGGAGGTTTGGATCCCTTTTGTATAGTACACCTCATTTAATAATTCCATTTCCCCAATATAATCATTCGCATTAATAAAATTAATTAAGGAAACCTTCCCATTTTGATGCGTTACATAAATTTTTGCTTTTCCTTCAATGACATAAAATAAAAAATCCGGTCGCATGCCTTCTTGAATAATCCATTCATCGCGTTTATATTCATGCACTTCTATAAACTCTTCAATCGCAAAAGAAAATAAATGCGCAATGGAGTACTCATTCAAATATCTTTGCCTTTTCTCATTTTTATAAATTTCCATAATCCACCTCAAAAATGTGAGATATCTCATATTATTGTACGTATCTCCATGTTATCATGCAAACAATGAGGGGGATACAGAATGAACACACAACGCTGGATGAGTAGACAGTTTTTTAGTTTTTATATGACATGGGGCATTTTTCTACCCTATTGGACAGGATGGATGATTCATATAAAAGGGCTTACGCTTTCACAAGCTAGTTTGATTATGAGCTTAGGTTTGGTTGCAAGAGGCCTTTCTACATTAATTGCGTTTCCTTATTTATCGAGGAAATTTAGTAGTAAAACCTTATTAAATGGGATGGCAATCGGCACGCTAATTGCTATTCTGTGTTGTATTCCAGCGAGTTCCTTTGTTAGCTTACTTGTGGTAACGTTACTTTTGAATTTTATTTACCCAGCGTTGATGCCTGCTTTAGATAGCGCAGCTGGCTTACTTGCGCAAAGGAATCAATTAAGACATTATGGGAAGAGCCGTTCGTGGGGATCCATTGGGTTTGTCGTGGCAGGTATGATCTTAACCATCTTTACAGGGGCGTTTGGGGATGAAGTGATTTTATGGGCGCTGTTACTCGGCACATTGGTATTCTTGTGTCTTGGTTTTATGCGTGCACCCGTTATTTTATCTAAAAAACCGCAAGCGGATCAAACAAAAAAAGGCGGTATGTTGGAATTATTTCGCATCAAACACTTTGGTTTGGTGCTCGTCATTGTGATTTTACTGCAAGCGGCACACGCTTCTTATTACAGCTATGGCTATATTTTTTTACAAGATATTCACGCACCCAAATATTTAATTGGGTTAATTATTAACATTGCCGTAATCGCGGAAATCATTTTTTTCTCAATCGCAGATCGGAAGTTTCAAAACTTTTCAGTAGGCTCCTTACTTGCACTGGCAGCACTTGGTTCTTCCGTACGTTGGATATTAGTATTTGCCTTTCCTAATGTAATTGTTTTTTGTATCGCGCAAACCTTGCATGCATGCTCATTTGCGATGGGGCATTATGCCTTTATGAAATACCTAGTCAAAAACATTTCACATACACAGATTCCGAAAGCACAAGGCATATATTCAGCGCTGGCTCTTAGCTGGAGCACTGCCGTATTTACAATTTTCGGTGCCTATTTATACGAAATTGAGCCAAGATATGCCTTTATCGGGATGATTGTTTGTACCATACCGTCGATGCTGCTTGCACTTGTTTATCGGAATTTGGAACATAAAAAGAAAGCAGCAGTTTTTATTTAGTTTGTTTATTTAAAACTATACGAAGCTAAACCGATCTTATATGCCGCACAAATCTTCGGATATTCAAGCAGCGGCATATTTTCGTTTTTCCTAATGCTTAAGATCATTATAGAGCATTAGGTAATACTGGGTTATTATAAAGCAGGCTTGTCCATTTTGGACAAGCCTATTAACTTACCATCAATTTTATCCCGCTATTCGTGGGCAGTAAGAGCCCGATTGGTGAGAGCTTTCCATCAGTGGGGGATGAAAAAAACCCCCACTGATGGAAGTTTCACTTTATTTAATGCATCCTTTCCTACATAAATCCTAGATCTCTTTTTCATTACTAAAAAATGCATACCAGGATGCAACCTCATTTACTTATGATAAGATTCACCGTAACAAATCTAAATGAGGTGCTTTAGACAAGAAAAAAAGTGAAGCCATATTGTGCTCCACTTCACTCTTTATCTTTTTGAATTTTAAGGCTAACTTATTTTCTTTTGTTTCTACTTTTCTATATCATGTATTTTTTCATATTTGCTATACATTAACCATGCAACAACTGAGAAAATAACGGGTCCAGCCACACTCCAAATGGTTGTTTGCATATCCCCTTCTAAAGCTGGCTGTACGATACTAAAGAAATTTGCAAGTCCAACTGTTAGAACAACAATCCATGTCCAAAGATTTGCGCTCAATTGCGTTTTATATACGATAAACGGCTTATTGATTTCCACTTTTTTCTTAAAATACGGGAATGCAAGTGCTATAAATATATACGGTATTGTCATAGCCACGTTAGTCATCGAAACGAGTATGTTAAAGAATGCGGCCATTGTGCTTCCACCGAAAGCGATTAGTGCGATCATTACACAAACAATAGCAGCTTGAATCCACATAGCATTAACAGGCAGCCCATTCTTTGTTTCACCGATTTTTCCAGGCCACAATCTCTTAGGTGTTCCTTCAATCATCTGCTTTAACGGTGAAAACATCAAGGTAAAGAACGCACCGGACAGTGCCAAGAACATTGAAAGTCCAATGTATCTTGCAACCCCAAATCCCAAAGCCGTAGCTGTAGCATGGCTTGCTCCAAAAGCGGTACCTAGTGAGTAGCCTAAATTGGCCATAACTATATAACTTGCGTTTCCTAGGTTAACATTCGCAATACCCATTACAGATGCCCAGTTTGTGAATATTCCAATTAATAGTATTCCTAATGAATACCCTACAGAGATTATGGCTGCAGATAAAAGAATTCCTTTCGGAAACGTTTTTTCTGGATTTTCTGTTACATCCACTAAACCGCCTACTGCTTCAAGTCCACCATAAGCGAAGAGGGCATATACTACAAATGCTAACGAAGCAATAATATCTCCTGCATATTGAGGATTTGGTGTTTGAGTAAATGAATGTAATCCTGTAATCGGCTGCGCCAAATGTCCATGATTACCTATAAGTACTACTATTGCACCAATCCAAAGAAATACATTCAATAACAAGACTGCAGTACCACCTAAAGAGGTTACTTTTTTAATTTTATCCAGACCCTTAGTTGATGTATAGGTTACTATAAGAATCCATACAATTCCTAAAACCCCCAGAACCTGAGGTCCTCGAAGATTAAATAAAGTCCAGCTTTGTGTTGTATCTTGTCCAAAGATAGCATTTGACACCGGAACCCACATACCGGATGCGACATTGACCATCCAAGTTATATAAGAAAAATACCACATGAACGTTCCTATAAATGCAAATTTTGGACCGATGGATTTTTCCATCCATGAGTAGATACCACCCTTTTCCTCTTTAAAGGCGGAACCAAATTCAGCTACCATTAATGCAAAAGGAACAAAGAAGGTTATGGCTGAAAATATGTACCAAGGAATAGCGGCATAACCCATCTTATAAAATGATCTTGGAATGTTGTTGAATCCATAAACAGAAGTAAAAATCATTAATACTAGGGATACTAAAGTCAACTTTTTGATTATGTTTGTGTTTGACACACATTTTCCCCCCTAATTATAGTTATCATATAACTTCAACACGGAATGTTTACTTCGTATAATCATACTTAATCCTACATTTAAAAATAGAGAAGCATTTCCAGCCAACGTAAGTAAACGATAAAATCGCTTTCTTTCCTTGCTTTTTTATTATATCCAAATTGCACTATAGCTACTATAATCCACTGTTACAATCATATGAACACATTCTAACACTATTAACCTCCCCGAATGACTGCCGTATTGACTACTTTCTCGCCTTCGGCTGCGTCAAGACCGATCCCCAAAACTAAGCTATTATCCTTTAATAGATGCTGATCCCCCAACACCCTGTTAATAACCATAAGATGCTAACGAAGCAGATGGCTGTTTTTTTCTCATATAGATGAACTCCTATAGCTGAACTTCTTCCTTACTATGGATATGAGTAACGTAAGTAGTGGAATAAAGAAAATAAAGGCATAACTTTCAAAAGAAACATATTTTCCAAATTGTTCAATTTTGAACTCGGAGGAAAAAAATATGCCAAAAACTTAATGGAAGATTTCCCAAAAAAGGATTAGCCCATTTAATCTAGTTGATTACAAAAAATGCCTGTCACTGCCTGGAATACCGAAAGTTCGATCAATTACCAGGAGTACAGGCATTTTATTTAACTATTTAATATGCATAGGAATTAATCTTTGTCCAAATACCTACACTCTTAATTTCTTTATACTCAGGTTTCCACATAGCATCTTCAATAGCATTCTCAACATCTTGAATATCTATTCTTGCAATTCCTTCGTGTATTGCAGCATGGGCTACTTCAATGGCTACGTATTTTGAGACTTCATGAAGCTTTTCAATGGATGGCAGCAGGGATGCGCCTGATGCGCTGGTATCTGACATTTTGGCAACTGCATTGGCTGCTGCTGCGAACATTCCTTTTGAGATGATTTCAGCTTTTGCAACAATTGCTCCAAGTCCAAGCCCCGGGAATACAAATGCGTTGTTTGACTGCCCGATTTCATAGGTAACACCTTTGTATTTTACATCGGCAAAGGGGCTGCCAGTCGCAATTAACGCCTTGCCATCTGTCCATTTGATTAGGTTTTCTGGCACTGCTTCAGCCAGCGCAGTCGGGTTGGACATTGGCATGATGATTGGACGTTCAACGTGCTTGGCCATCTCTTTTATAATATCCTCAGTGAAGGCACCGGCTTGTCCGGAAGTACCAATCAGGATGGTTGGCTTCACCCTTCGAACTACTTCCATTAATGAAATGATCCCTTCCTCATTCTTATCCCAGTCCTTAACTTCATCCACCTGTCTTGTATAAGGCTTCTGGAAGTTCAGAACATCTGGTGTTTCATCTGTTAGTAGACCCCGATAGTCAACAGCCCAGAAACGATCATAGGCTTCTTCTCTAGTCAACCCTTCTAGAACCATGGCATCTGCCATTTGGTCTGCGTTACCAATGCCGGCAGCCCCCGGTCCAAAGACAACAATGCGCTGGTCCTTCAGGGATTCTCCTGTTACTTTCAAAGCAGACATAATAGCAGCAAGAGTAACAGCACCTGTTCCCTGGATGTCATCGTTGAAGGTAAGGATTTTGTCACCGCATTTGTCCAAGATTTTTCGCGCATTGACGTTGCCAAGGTCCTCCCAGTGAATAAGAACCTCTGGAAAGAACTTTCTTGCAGTCTGAATGAATAAATCAATGAATTGATCATAACGCTCACCGCGGACACGTGCGAATTTGTTGCCGACATACATAGGGTCTGCAATCAAAGTCTGATTGTTCGTGCCAACATCCAACACGACTGGCAGAACACGGCTCGGATCAATCCCAGCTGCAGCCGTGTACACGGCAAGTTTACCAATCGCAATATTAATACCGCCTATCCCTTGGTCCCCAATACCAAGAATGCTTTCAGAGTCGGTAACGACGATTAAATCAATACCATTTTTGGGCTTTCCTAGATTATAAAATGCCTTTTCAATGCCCTCAGGATCATCAATGGAAAGATATAAGCCACCTGGGCGACGGTAGCTATGGGAGTATGACTGGATTGCATCACCGACAGTAGGAGTGTAGATGATAGGGAGCATTTCTGCCAGGTGTTCTTTCAAAAGACGGTAAAACAAGACAACATTGCGGTTATATAAATCATAAAGCAACCCGTTTTTGAACAGATTCGTCGTCTGCATCGAATATTGTTCATAGATCCTATTAACTTGTTCATCAAGGGTGAGTACTTGTGGAGGTAACAGACCTTCAAGTCCAAGGTCTTCCCTTTCCTCTTTCGTAAAAGCTGTTCCTTTATTCAAAAAAGGATTGGAGAGAACTTCTTTTCCTTTTATTGTAGTAATAATAACATTCTCAGGTACATTCATGGTGTTTCCTTCCTTCCTTCTATCTTAAAATAGCTATTCCGACAATACCGCAACCATGTTAATAAAATTTTCCTTATCCCACTAGTTTTTTTAACTTAATGACCCTTTTTTGTAACTAAACAAAGTAGACAGTGAAACCGCTGACTGCTTTGTCTTTGTTTCATTTTCAAATTGGCTTAAAAGCTTCAGCAGCATGATGGCCAGGATAACAGTAGATTTTTACTTTATTGTCATGCTGCCCCTGCAATTGATTTTTTAGCTTTTTTCTTTTCGGACATTTTAAATGCATAACTAACAATAATCGGACAGACTATTGCAGATATTACACATGCTGCTGCAACTTGTGCAGTAGCTCCTGGTGCTATTGAAGCTAAGGTTGGATCTGCTGCTGCAACAACAGCTGGTGTAGCTACAGCATTTCCTGCAGTTGACCCTGTTGCTAAACCAACGATAGGATTTTCTTTAAATAACTTCAAAAGTACGTAAGCTCCAATTCCAGTGAATGCAGCTACTAATCCTAGTAATATGCCAGGACCTCCCGCTTTTATAATAGTTGAAAGATTCATTCCTGCACCTAATGGGAATGAGAAGAATGGAATTAATAATAATTTACTGCTTCCAAGGAACTTTCTCATATCAGAATCAATATTTCCTAAAATCATTCCTATTACTATTGGAATTAATACTCCTACAAGTGTTTGAAAAGGAATTGTGGCAAGGCCGGATGCACCTAATGCAACTAATGTGAAAAATGGACCATCTTTTAAAGAAAATACAGCATATGCGCCTACATCAGTTTCGTCACCATACGATGAAGCAAGAGATGCATATAATCCACCATTAGCATTTAATAACGCTGCAAGGATGGCTAATGGTGATAATCCTAGTACTCCGGCAGGCCCAAAAATCATTGCTACAGTTAAACCTATACCAGCACCTATTATAAATTTTCCTGTTAATAATATTGCACCTTTTTTTATTGCCTTTGGTGCTAATTTGAAATTAATTTGTGAACCAATTAAAAACATAAAACATGCCAAAATGGTAGATGATGCTTCTTTACTGAATAATGCCGTTGTAAAACTTCCAATTTTTAAAAATTGCGGAAAAAATGTATTTGTTAATACTCCTAAAAAAAGTGGAACAACCATCATACCACCTGGAATTTTATCAAGCGTTTTCTTAATTGGAATTTGCATTTTTAACCCTCCTAAAGTAGTTTTTATAATCTCGAACGGAACCCGTTATTTTACCAATTATTCCAATAATTGAAGAAAGCGGTTCCGATTTTCTCGCATCTTGTACTATGTTTTAATCTCCCTTTGTTTTGTTACATGTCTATCATATTCGTAAGGAAAGCGTTTTCATAGTTTATGAAAGTTTAATAATCCTTTTTGTAAATAAAAAAAGTAAGCAGTTTCAAAAACTGCTTACAAAAAGTTTTTTATTAGGTGTTCCTTATATTGGTTATATTCATGCTGATACACAGGCCGTCCGATTGTTCCATAGATGACTTTGACTTCAAGTATTCCTAAGTCCTTTAGGAAGTTAAGGTACTTTCTTGCTGAAACCTTTGAAATGCCTACAACATTAGCTACTTCATCAGTGGAAAAAGGCCCCCGCTTCAACTCTTGAACCGCATCCCATATCTGCTTTAAGGTATCCTTGGTTAATCCCTTTGGGAGTTCCTCTGCGATTACGGCTTCTTCTCTGTGCAAAAGTAAGTGATCGAGTTCCTGCTGACTTACCGAATCCTGTTTATCAATTAACCGAGTTTGCTCAAGGTAGGCAGCAAGTGCAGCGTTAAACCGATCAAACTCGAAAGGCTTAATTAAATAGTCGACAACACCATACCTTAATGCCCTCTTAATTCGTTCAAGATCTGAGGCCGCTGAAATAATGATGACATCACTTTCAAGATCATTTTTCCGAAGGTACGATAACAGCTCCAGGCCCTGTTTTCCCGGCATAAAAATATCCAGAAGAATGAGCTGAATATCATTCTTTCCTAAAAGTTTGATGCCTTCAGCAACTGAATTGGCTATTGCAACTAAACGGAACCCGGCAATTTTAGAAAGGTACTGCTTATTGATTTTTGCTACCATCGGGTCATCTTCAACAATCATTACATTAATCATTTCCATACATCCTCTGCTTTATAAGGTATATATACAGCAAAATTCGTTCCCTTTCCAGGCTTGGACGAAATAATCAGGTCCCCCTCCAGTCTTTCAATTGCCTGTGCCAACAGGTATAATCCGAACCCACGGTGATTTCCTTTCGTTGAAAAGCCTTTATTCAATATTTTGTTTTGGAGTGAATTCGTCATTCCCACTCCTGTGTCTTTAACCTCTATTGTTAAAATATCCTCTGCGTAATCCAGTATAAGGTCGACTTTTTTATTTGGACTGTCTGCAATTGCCTCCATTGCGTTATCGACGAGATTTCCAATTATCGTTATTAAATCATGTGTAATTTCCGAGTTGGCAGGCTTGGGAAGTGTATTTGCGCTATCAAATGAAAGTAAGGCCCCTGATTCTCTTGCAAAGCTTAGCTTGCCAATCAGAAACCCGGCAAGAACCGGATCTTGGACTTTTTTCGTTACAAAGCCCACTTCCGTTTCACGGTGGTTAACGACTTCACTTACATAGTTAGCAAGTGTATCGTATTGTTCAGTACGAACCAGGCCAAGAATGACATGAAGTTTATTCATGAATTCATGAGTCTGAGCACGAAGAGCTTCCGCATAATTGCGTACACCTGTAAGCTGTTCAGCCAAAATTTGAACCTCGGTTTTATCACGGAATGTTGCGATTGCTCCCACCGGCTGATTTTGCACAATCACTGGTACCCTGTTTACTAGAATGGTAACCCCATGCAGGTTCTGTTCTTGGTCGAGCTCTGTCTCACCCGATTTGATAATGCGACTTAACCGGGTCTCTGGCAAATAATCTTCAATGTTCTTCCCTATAGGATTCTCTCCAAGTCCGGCTTTTTTAAAAAGCTTACTGGCTGCCTTGTTTACAAGTGTGATATTCCCTTCTTGGTCGATGGCTATGATTCCCTCACGCACAGACTGAAGCATGGAACTACGTTCTTCAAGCAGCTTAGCAATAGCGATCGGCTCGAGTCCTAAAAGGATTTTTTTGATGTATCTTGCTAGGCACACTGCACCGATTACACCTATTAGGATTCCGATTAACGTCCCTATAACGACCGCCATTCGTCCTTTCTGTACCGCCTTTGTAACGTTCTCTAAAGTAATTCCTACAGCAACCGCACCCACTTGTTTTCCCTGTGAATTTTTTATTGGAGTAAATGCCCGCATGGATCGACCGAGAGTCCCCTTTGAAATGGACACATACTCCTTTCCTTTAAGAACTGGCCCTTCATCTTCTCCCATGAAGGGCTTTCCAACCAATTCGGGGTCCGGATGGGATTGACGGATTCCTTTCATGTCCATAACAACAACGAAGTTGACATTGATCTTTTCTCTAATTTGATTACTAAAAACTTGGACATTTTTCTGGCTTGCTTTCCCTTCAAGGGCTTCAATCACTTGCGGGCTAAGGGCTACCATCTTTGCAACATTGAGGGCCTTTTCTTTCTCTGTTTCTTCCACACTGGAAGTAATTCTTTTGCTTATTATTAAATCAGTTATTCCAAGTGATAATACGACGACAATGCAAACAAATATAATAATAATGGCTTGTAAACTAAGTTTGCCCTTCTTCATAATCTCCTCCAGGTATTATCAAAATTATAGTATGTATAAGACTTATCCCAAAAATGACAAAAGGCCGCTAAGCTCATAAAAAAGCTGTAAGCAGCCTTTATCATTAATCACCGAATCATAAAAAGAAATTTATCCAATTATATTGTAGTACTTGAAAATGGCAGGGCACCTTTTGTAATTAAAAAAAGTGTTTGAGCAGGGAAATAAAACAGGTTTTCAAAAGCAAGGAATAGCTAAAAAAATTATGGAGTTTTACTTGAGCACTCCCTGATAAAACATCCCGCTATCACGGAAAACTCTCAAATTCCTTTTTCAAGTCCCGAAACGGAGGACCGCGTACTTTCGCTTTCTTTTAAAAATAGGTAAACAAGACGGTTTCTTCTGCCATCACAAAAACATAAGATGCTACACTCCTCCTCAAATAGTAAAAAAGACAATATCCCTAAACCGGAAGGATATTGCCATCATAGGTATGATATATATTTAACTTTATTACAAACTAACTACTACCCCAACCGATACACCAAAAACCTTTCATTCAAATTCCGCTCATACAATCCCGGCAATATAACTTCCTCTTTCAATTCAAACGAGGTTTGATTATCTAAAAAATAAATATAATCTTCTGATGGATAATACAAAATCAGCTCTACTTCCCGTTCCACTTGTTCTACTGAAAACAATATATTATTGATAACATTCATAAACACTTGCACCGAAAACGGATTAAAGAAGTAAAATTTATTATCCAGCGAATTAATCTCGTATTCTTGCGCCAAGCAACATTGAAAGTTGATTTTATCTCTACCTTTTTTCTCCTTCTTTATATAGCGATCTCGATTTTCCATCGCTTCTTGATAAAACGTCTCGTTCATTTCTATCCCTACAACAGACGCATGATAGAAATGATGAATATAGAAATTTAATCGTCCTTTCCCGCATCCAAAATCAACAACTCGGTCACTGCTTTTTAAGTCATATTGAGCAAATAATGTTTCGAGTGCGTGATATGGTGTTGGTTCATAACGATGATAATGCAAAGACTTGTAGAACTCTTTTTGTTCTCCTACTGTTTTTATATGTAACACTGCATCGTAATATTGTTCGTTCATGTATTCAGCCTACTCTCTATGAAAAGAACCTTGATATAATTGAGACTCTTTTTTCTACTGCCATGCAATCTAATTTTAGCATATAGGGGTAATTAATATTCTTAAGTTGATAGCAATGTAAGATGACCCCTTAATTCTTAAACGAATAACCGTAACTCTTCTAATACATAACCTCATCCAACCTTTAAAGGCAATTTATTTTATGATAATAATGCCATAAGCCCTACAAGAATAATGCTGAAATCATACCACACAGTTAAGAATAAGAAAGCTAATGAAATGGCTAAACTTAAATGTGTTAACCGTTGTTTACATTTCTCGTCAGACAAAGCTTTTACAGCAAAGCAAATTGCTGTGCAAATAAGAACTAGTTGCGATACATCTAGTATGAGAGCAAATATTCGCTCTGTGCGTGAACAATTACAAGGACTCGTGTAATCAATCGGATTGTCCAATATCATAACCCAGCATAAAACAAATAAAATATTTGCCCCAAGTGCAATAAAATTATATTTACCACTTAGAAATTTCAACGTTAATCTCCTCTCACATATCTCCAAAAATTCTGTTTTTCGCCTTACATTACTCCTTTCATTAAATTAACTAAAACAAAAAATTCCCTATATTTTCCGTATTATATACATCCTACTTAATTTTTCGACACGTTTAAACTCCTAATCTTCTTGTCCATACTGTTCCTAGAGCGAAAGGTGAAGGATCGAAGAAATATGAGAAAAGGATTAACCATTATAAATACGCATGGCTGGACGGTAGAACGTCTTCAAAATTATGAGAAAACCATAAAAAAGGCATCTATGGCAAAGCGAGTAGCGGTCATTCGATTGATTATGCAAGGCTATTATGCGATTCAGGTGGCAGAACTGTTGAATGTACATCGCGAAACAATTTCAGGCTACGTAAAGAAATTTAATCATGGTGGAATAGATGAATTATTACACCGTGATTATTCATCTGGTAAACCACCTTTTCTATCATCTGAAGAAGAACAAGAATTGAGACGGATGACTGAGAACAGCACACCGGCTGAAAAAGGGTATGGCTGTAAATCAGGTTGGGATACAAGAATTTTAAAACATGTAATTGAAAATAAGTTTGGAATTATAATGTCTCGCAATGGAATCGGTGATATGTTGAAACGATGGGGTTTCCGCTATACGCGTCCTACTTATACATTGAAACGTACAAATCCTAAGAAACAAGCCGCTTTTCAAAGAGAGCTTGATATGATAAAAAAAACGCCACAGACGAATTAGTTTTCTTATATGAAGATGAAAGTCATATTCGTGATTATCAAGTGTTACGCTCTACATGGAGTATAAAAGGAAAACAAAAACAGATTCCTACATACGGTCATCATGCGACAGTAAGTTTATTTGGTTGCGTAAATGTCCAAAATGGTGAATTTCCCTGCATGGAAACAAATCAATGTAACGCCCAAACGTTTCTAGCTTTCTTGCGCTACATTTTTATGCAACACAGCAATCAACATGTAGTCATGATTTTAGATAATGCCCGGATTCATCACGAGAAGATTCTAAAACCATTTTTAGAAAAGAACGAACAACGTCTAACACTGCTTTTTTACCACCGTATTCCCCGAATCTTAACGCTATAGAGCGTATTTGGGGATGGCTGAAAGGAAGTGTAATTGCAAATCGATTTCATGCCACACGAAAAGATATTCGAAAGTCAATCGAGTCTTTTATGGAATATCTGAATGCATATCCGAAGAAGGTACTCCAACGAATTGGATCACTAGCCATGTCGGAAAATTAATCGGGATATATATAGATAAGATGAAGGATACAGAAGATTCCGAAAGAATCCTAGATGTGAAAGAAATCAATGGAAAGTGGTACTTTTTTACGGTAATAGTGGAGAATGGCTGCAAACACTTGGGTTGATAAGTATTAGGCAGGCACAGATGGCACTTGGTCTAAGACGAGATAATCTGAACTACATAATAAATATATTGATTAATTTTTAGGTGATGAGTTGCAAAAACTTCATAATGAAGGTCAAATAATTATCGTTGTAATCAGGATATGGATTTACAAACTTTATTTTCTAGAGCAATTGAATAGCTTTTAAATTTTAAAAGAGAAACAGCTAAATATGATGTATTATTTAGCTGTTGTTTTTTAAGATATTTTTCCGTTTTTTAGGAATAATTAATTTCTTAAGTTGATGAGAATGTACGATACCCCTTATAAAATCATTATGTTACTTGATTATAATAATAACATTAGTGACTGAGTGATCCACCATGCAGCAGTTTCGTTACCAACTACTTTTAGAACACCTGCATACACTGCATCTTCTAATGCACCAGTATAATGCTCAACTACTTGTGCAATTGTATATAGAGCAGATTGTCTACCAAGTCTTTCTTTTACAGGTCCTGGAAGTTCATCCCATAATTTTGTGATTGCTTTGGCAGCCCAACTTAATTTTCCGCGTGTTTCAAAGCTACTGTCATCTTTGTTAGCAGCTGCATCTAAAAATACTTGTTTTTCTTCTGGCGTTAAGTTGAAATACTCAGTAATTCCTTCAATCGTCTTAAGGTCAGAAGGACTAATAGATTGTGCTGAAGGATTTGTTGTATTAAGATTTGAGTTTTTCAACAAAATATCTTGAGCAAAATTAACCGTTTGTACAGGTGCTGATTTAGCTTGTACATTGTTACTAACTTCTTCAGCAGCTGCCTTAGTACTAATTAAACCAGTAGATAGTAATGAAACTGTTAGTGCGCTTGCAATAAACTTTGTACCTTTCATAATAAATTCCCCTTAAATTAAAATATTTTTATATTTATCCATCAAGTTATTAATAAACTAGACTGTTAAAATTTAACATGATTTTTTGGGGAAATCAACCATTTTTTACAAAAAATTAAAAATAATTTAATTATTCTATTTTTTATCTGTTAGTCAATTTTTCTTTTTATTGACAATGTCTGGTACAGATGATATTTTTTCGTTGTAACTTTAGACTTAGATATAAAAATGTTTGAAAGGGGCGTAGGAAGGATAGTTTAGTTAGAGTGTCTGAAGTTAATATGAATATAAAACTTTTTATCTAAATGTATTGATTAAAGAGTTTAAGGGGGGGGGATTTATGATGTTTTTCGAAAAAAAACAAGGTGTTAAAGGGTTAAAATTACTTGTCCTTCTCACTGTTTTTTTCTTTTTTGTAGTTCCTGTAAAATTTATTGGAGCTGCTCAAGAGGATAACCATTATACAATTCTATTAAAAGATAATAATGATTATAATAATGTAGTACGATTGGCCAAGGAACAGAATATAGAAGTTGTTTACTCTATAGAGGAATTAGGAATACTACAAGTAAAGACGGATAAAGATAAGATAAAAACTCTGGGAGAAAACTCGTTAATTGATACATACAATCCATCATTACGAACATTGGGTACAAAAATGAATATGAGTGAAAATATACAAACGAATCTACAAGATTCATTATGGGATAAACAGTGGGATATGCATAGAATTACAAATAACGGGGAAAGTTATAAAGTTTATTCTGGGTCTAAAAATGTAACAGTTGGGATTATAGATTCAGGTTTGGATATAGATCATCCGGATTTGAAAACTAATATTGTGGAGGGGTCAAAAAACTTAGTTCCGAAAAAGGGATTTCGCGGAAAAGAGCGTGATGAGTCAGGTGATCCGAATGAATTAACAGATAAGTTAGGGCACGGAACTCATGTTGCTGGTCAAATTGCTGCCAATGGTAAGTTAAAGGGAGTTGCACCGAATATTGGTATAAAATCATATAGAGTATTTGGTGAGCGTACAGCAGAATCCCTGTGGATTGTTAAAGGGATTATTGAAGCTGCAAAAGACGATGTTGATGTAATTAATGTAAGTTTGGGCGATTATTTGATTGATGGTGTAGCTTTTCTTGAACAACAAGATTCGAAAACGAATGTAGCTGAAATAACAGCTTTTAAAAATGCAATTGAATTTGCGGAGAAACAGGGGAGCATTGTGGTTGCGGCAGCTGGAAATAATTCGCTTGATGTGAATAATAAAGACATAATGTATAAGTTTTTACAAAAAAAACTTCGAAATGATGGAATAAAATTAGAAGGGGATGTGTTAGATGTGCCAGCATCTCTACCTGGTGTCGTGACGGTTTCTTCTGTAGGTCCATCGAATGAACTTTCTTTATTTTCTAATTTCGGAGAGGGTTTCATAGATATTGCTGCTCCGGGAGGCGATAATAGATTATTTGAACAGTATGGTTTTGATATTTGGAATGAGCAAAAAATGTATGAAAAGGAAAAAGTAATTAGCACTGGCCCTAATCAAGATTATTTTTATGATGCAGGAAATTCAACTGCTGCTCCAAAAGTATCAGGTGCGTTAGCTTTAATAGTGGGACAACGAAACTTAAAAGATAAACCTAATCAAGCCGTGGAATATCTATATAAACAGGGGGTAGATCATGTTCCGAATGGTACAAGTTCATTTGGACATGGTATCCTTAATGTGTATAAAGTAGTAAGCCAATAATTTATTAAAAAAGCTATCCAATCTAAGAAGATAACAGAGAGGACAGCTTTTTTTGTTATGAAGACTTACCAGCCATATTTGAATAAGTAATAATAATAATGCTAATTACATAATGCATGACAATAATCCAAAAATCAGGTCTAAAAAATGTTATCAAAACAGTTAATGATAGGTTTGTTAAGGCGAAAAGCAAGTATAAAATAAAATCTTGTTTGTTCAAAGCTTTTCTGTTTATAAAAAGGTAAATACATCCTATTGGTGGCAGAAGGAAGCAGAGAAGAAAGACAAATGTTCTTCTGAGAGACCAAGGATATGTAGTGTGATTTTCCATATAATCCTCCTTTGACTTGTATAATTTAATGAATTGATTTCTATTTTATCATGAATGCCATAATGGAAGTCAACTTCATATTTAGAAAAAAAAACATGTAAAGGAAAGATAAGTAAATAATTTTGGTTATGTATAAAGAGGAGCTATAAGCTCCGTTACAAAGCATGAATGGAACTTGCTATATTAATATTCAAACAGAGGTACAACTCTGAGCAAAAAATAATCTGTTAGATGTAAAAGTGAGTGTTCGGTATCAAAAGTATACAAAATTTTTGTTTAGGGGTTATTCAACACCTTAGCTTGATGCAATGGGGTAACACCACATCGCTATCAAGTTAAGAAATTCTTTGTTCCCTAATACCCAAAATTGAACTAGGTCCCTATGAAGAACTAGCCTACCTACTATTACATCTAAAAATACTATTTCAAAACTTCTAACACCGTATTCTTCAAGATTTGTACCCCATCTAATATACAAGAGCGGTCAAATGTCATGTGAGGATGGTGTAACCCTGGTTTTAAATTCGCACCTAATCCTAGCATAACTGCTTTTAAATGAGGCTTTTTCACCGTATAATAATGAAAATCATCACTTCCTGCTGTGCGAAGCGGCGGAGTGCAGCCCTCTACTCCGTATGTTTGCAGAATCCCCTTGCGAAGGAACTGTTCCGCTTCCTCTGATACCACTGCTCCAGGTACATAGTCGACCCAATCATAAGAAATCTTTACACCCATTGATTCTGCTGATTGAATAACGTGTTCAATCTTTTTCTTTAACTCTTCCAACAATCCATTGTTTTCTGCCCGTACATCTAAAGCAAAATGAGCGTTCCCAGGAATGATATTTAAACTTTCACCGCCTGCTTGGCATCTCGTCATTTTAACGGAATAAGAATATTGCGGCGAAAACCATATATTTTTTAATCCCATATTAATCATCGTAACAACATCAATTGCGTTCGTACCTTGATGTGGTCGTGCACCGTGAGCATCAGTTCCAACTATGTGAGCTTCTAAAAAGTCAGCTGCCCCGTGCCGAATAGATGGTGCCGCTTGCTTCAATGATAATTCCTCTATTGGTCGTAAGTGAATGCCAAATAGGAAATCAACGTCATCCACAACGCCTTTCTCCACCATTTTGAGAGCTCCACTTCCCTTTTCTTCTGCCGGCTGGAAAATAAATCGAACTGTTCCCGTTTGCCAATTCGCTTGTTTTAGCTGTAAAATGAGCCCCATCACAATCGTCATATGCGCATCATGACCGCATGAATGATTCGCTTTAAACTCTCCATCCACCTCTTGCCATAATGCGTCCATATCACCTCGAACCGCCACAACCGGTTTCCCGCTCCCCATTTCTGCGATTACACCAGGACAATCATCAAACGTTTTATAAGAAACGCCTTCTTCCTCTAAAAACTTCGTAATATAGGCAGTCGTATTATATTCTTTCCAGCTCACTTCAGGATTCTCATGTAAATGTTGAAAAATCTCGCTTAACCGATCCTGCAAATCTATTTTTTTCACCGTTGTGCTCTCCCTTCTCACATCGCAACCATTTATTCATAACAATCATGTTTCCCCAAAACATATTCAATATTCTTTTAAATGTCAAGAAATAAACACTGATAATTCATAATTGTCCTCATATTTATTTTGAAATATAATATGAGAAAACACCGGAAGAGAAAATCACCTCAGCTATCTCATATTCACAAAAGCATTGTAAACAGAAAGGGGTCTTTTCATTGAAAATTACAGCCATTTATCTTTATGCCATTCGTTTGCCACTGCAAAATCCGTTTATTGTAAGCTACGGCACGTATCCTGATATGCCTTCTATTATTGTCAAACTTGAAACAGATGAAGGCATTGTCGGTTACGGAGAAGGAGTAGCTGACGAACATGTTACAGGCGAAACGTGGGAAAGCACCTTTCATATTTTAAAGCACACATTAGCTCCTGCCTTACTAGGGAAAAATCCAATGAATATCGAGAAAATACATGACATCATGAACCAAACCATTTACGGCGTACCTACTGCCAAGGCTACGCTTGATATCGCTTGCTTTGACATAATGGGCAAAAAGCTCGGACAACCTGTGTACCAATTGATTGGTGGGCGCTATCATGAAGAATTCCCAATTACCCATGTATTAAGCATTGATACTCCAGAGAATATGGCAGAAGAAGCGGCTTCTATGATTAATAAAGGATACCAATCTTTCAAAATGAAAGTCGGCACAGATGTTAAAAAAGATGTGGAAAGAATTGAAGCAGTACGGGAACGAGTCGGAAATGATATCGCCATTCGCGTTGACGTAAACCAAGGCTGGAAAAATAGTGCCACAACATTAACTGCATTACGTTCTCTAAAACATTTAGACATCGATTGGATTGAACAGCCTGTTATCGCCGACGACATTGACGCAATGGCTTACATTCGCTCCAAAACGGACCTTTCGCTTATGATTGACGAAGGTTTAAAAGGGCCACGTGAAATGCTCCAAATTATTCAAAAACAAGCAGCTGATAAAGTAAACATTAAACTAATGAAGTGCGGCGGAATCTACCAAGCTGTCAAACTAGCCCATCAAGCAGAACTGGCTGGAATAGAGTGTCAAATTGGTTCCATGGTCGAATCATCCGTTGCCTCTTCTGCTGGATTCCACGTCGCTTTCTCGAAAAAAATTATTACAAGCGTCGAACTAACAGGACCACTAAAATTCACAAAAGATATCGGAAACCTCTCTTACGATGTACCATTTATTCGCTTAACAGAAAAACCAGGACTAGGCGTTGATGTCGATGAAGATGTACTCAATGAATTAACCGTCTTTCAAGACATTATTCGTTAAAGGAGGCTATATCATGAACATTCTTTATGAAGGAACATTGAAACAAACAAAACAACCATTCAAAGTTGCAACATTATCTTTGCATCACACCGCGCAGATCCTATCCGTACAAAGTGACGTCATTGAAGTGCTCGAAAACAAAGAAAACTTGCAGCCTCTTACATTAGAAGAATTTGAAAATATATTAAGCGGAAATGGCTTGATGATCGGTGCATTCGTAGACGAACAACTCATTGCCTTTCGCGCGCTCTTAGTTCCGCCGCTTGATGAAGATCATTTAGGATTGGATATTGGTTTAACAGGTGAGGAATTAAAACGGGTCATCTATCAAGAAGTATCAAACGTTCATCCACTTTACCGCGGAAACGGGCTTCAAAAAATATTAGCGAAAGTCATTATGGCGCAATTAAAACAGTCTGATCACAACTATGAATATGTTTGCTGTACTGTTGCGCCATTTAATATTCCTAGTTTAAAAGATAAGTTTGCGCAAGGGATGAAGATTGCGGCGCTGAAAGAAAAATATAACGATCGGTTGCGGTATGTGTTTGTGAAAGAGTTGCAGGGTGAGAAACAAAGAGAATGGGTGAATATTGAAAAGCTTCTTATGAGTGATATTGCGGGGCAGCAACGGTTGCTGGGGGATGGGTATCGTGGGTATGAGATGGAAGATCAGGACGGGGAATATTGGGTTTGGTTTTGGAAGAACAATCATTGAGATGAATCTCAAATAGATAAAAAATGAGACACTACAGATAGTAAGTGCCTCACCAGTCTTGCCTAGTAACACCAGGTCAGACTTCCCTTTGACCTATTACTAGGGCTCTTAACAAAGTGGCAACGTTCACCTTATATTACGGTCTGCTGATTCGCTCACACTTCTATTAGAAGTTACTTTGTCACAGGACTTCAACCTTAGCATCTCTCCACCAGTTTGGCTGTCAGTTACTAAGAGACTTGATTCTTTCCTAGACTGAACTTTCAACAAATAAAACAGTGCCCAGCTTAGCTGGGCACGTCATTAAAAAGAGTATTCCATACAATGTTGTATACACCTACAATTACATTCCACATTGTTAATGAATAACAGCGTTCACATATGATGTGACATATAGAATGGGCAAATTTACATTCCACTTAGTTAATGAAAAACAATAAAAAACAGAGATACTATAAGCATTCCCCATTCATTTACATTCCACATTGTTAATGAATAACCTTTTTTTTAAAGCCAGCCTTCCAACCCCAAAAGTTATTTACATTCCACTTAGTTAATGAATAACGAATTACCAAATGAAAAGCAGCGTGTTCCTGGTATATTTACATTCCACATAGTTAATGAATAACTGAAGGGACGATGCCTTACAGCTTCTCCAGTTGTTTCATTTACATTCCACATAGTTAATGAATAACGAATTTTAAAATAGGAATACACGAGAATTATATTTAATTTACATTCCACATAGTTAATGAATAACGATATATGATTCTGCTATATAATTATAGTCAACTTGATTTACATTCCACATAGT
>NZ_JBALLY010000006.1:24135-32984 GCF_036963045.1 Bacillus sp. JJ864
ACATAGTTAATGAATAACCTTAACATAACAGATGATTGAAGAATTAATAAAAGCATTTACATTCCACATAGTTAATGAATAACCCTACTCAAAGCATATAAAAATAGCCTTTATTATCAACGTTTTGAAGCACATATTCATTATATCATTTTCCAATTTTGCAGTGTATCCTCTATTGTGTTCTCGTATTTTCACAAAAATGGGTTTTAAAGCCTTATATATCAAGATTTCATGAGCATTCTACAAAAAATTCGATTTACTGCAAATTATAAAAACATGCTTTCAAAATCTTTTTCTACACCATAAATAGTTTTATTAATATACTTAGGATTGGCAATGCGATATACATAAATTGAGTCAACCGTCGGATTAGTCTTTGTTGCAATTTCAGCCATGCATTGCTTGAGTAAGCCTTCTGTAATTTCACCTTCAAATAATGAATTTTGCGTCCAAGTTAAATATTTTTTTAGTACTTTATGCACTTTTCCTACACGTTTCACATCTACATCATATGCTACTAATACGTACAAATTACCACCACGCTTTCAATGCTCTATAATCTTCATCATTAATTAAATGCTTGATGATTTTGTAACATTCCAAACGAATAAGAAATCTATAGGATGTTTGCCGGTTTAATTTACGATGCTTAATAGTGGTACGCATCCGATTTTCAAACTCAGTAATAAAAATCTTTCGACCTGTATCATTTAAAAAGCAAATGTTCTCTTCTACGTATTCAAAGTGCTCAAGTCGAATCATTTTTTTGTTAATCAATGTAAAAATCAAATTGTCCATTAAAAGTGGTTTGAAGATTTCTGCTAAGTCTAACGATAGAGAAAATCGACGTGATCCTGGCTCATGTAAGTAACTTATTGCAGGATTAAGCTGTGTCTTATATATTTCGGTTAGTACAGCTGTATACATTAAACTATTTCCATATGAAATCAATGCATTAATAGGATCTGTCGGAGGACGTTTCTCTCGCTTCTTAAAGTAGAAATCTGGGTTATTAATCATACTATTGAAGCTTTGATAATACGTATAACGCACTTTCCCTTCAATCCCCATCAATGTTGGAATATCTTTTGCATCAGCTACTGCTTCCTTTAAGATTAAGATTTCTGATATTAACTCACTCACTTTATCCTTATGACGTCGCATATTTCGAAGTATATGGTGAATGGCACTGTAAACAAATTGCTGGCCTATATATAATCGTTTGTTTAAATCCAACACATGTGCAGACTGTTGTACATCAACAAATCCAGAAATCTTCTTACGCCTCGGTACATAGCTTCCTGAATAATAGCCATAGTAATTATAAAAGTGTAAACTTACGTCCTTTTGATTAAGCATGTTTATAAAAGATGTATTAAAATCCATCTCCGCGAAAATATGTAAATTTTCTACTTGTTCAATCGGTACCGTTTTTTTCGTTCCATCCTCTAATAATAAATAAATTGTTGAATCTTTTCGTTGTAATCGCCCATTATTGAATAAATATAAATCTTTCACTCTTCTTCACCTACCCAACAAAAAGAATAGTATGCACATTTTGTACAATAGCGTAATTTTTCTTTTTTTGGAGGAGTCTGCTGCTGAATAATTTGTTGAATCCGCTTCAGCCATTTTGGAATTTCTAGCTTATCCTGCTCCGTTAATTCGATTTCATCTACACGTTTTTCCTTTGGATAATGGATTTTCCCTTTACGTTTAATCCCTATTTGATCTAGCACAAATAAATAATATAGTAGCTGCGCTTGGTCAGCATGTAACATTTTACTACTGGATTTTACTTCGCCTACATAATGCTCATCCATCAAATCAATTCGTATTAAATTATCTATCAGTACTTCCTTGGATTTTTTTCGTTGATAAGACGCTTCATGTAAAATTTTCCCTTGTTTTACTTTGTCATTGTCATTTTCAAATGCAATTTGATGAGCGTGTAACCATAGCTTCCGTTCACATACTTTTAAATACTGTACTTGTAAACCTGTTGCCTTTAAATCATCCCACTGCATCTCGTCACCCCTTTACATAAAATGCGCACTTTCATCAACTTTGTAAATAAGTCCCATTTCTTCCGTGTATTGAAATGCAACAACTGGATATTCTGTGTATTTATTTAGTTTAACTGAACCATCAACATATCCTTTTTTATAAGCTACCTGATACGCCCATTCTGGAATTGCAACGGTGTATTCTCGTAAAATATTCTCCCGTTCGAGTTTTGTCGTAACTTGCTCACATCTTTCGGTAAGATCCTGTTCATGCGCCCGGTAAACGTTAGATGGAATAACTGTGACATTTTGAATATCCCGTAATGTAGGTTTTTCTGTTTCTTCGTAAGGAAGTACATTTTTCAATTGCTGCAAAGTAGTATCAAACTCTTTTATGTAAACACATTCCCCACCAAGAGCCTCTCTGCTGTATATCTGATCGATAATATCCATTTTCAATGATTCGGTTAGTAACTGGTTGTCATATTTCATAAGGATATCTTTTGATTTTTCGTAAATTGTAAAATCGACCACCGATTTGCGACTCGTTGCCGAAATGCCTGATGGTAATGTTTCACCTGTAAACACATATACATTGGGATCTGACCCGTTATAATGTCTTCCACGATAAACTCGTCCCATTCGCTGAAATAATCCCGTTGCCTCTGAAAGTTCCGTTAATAAAATGTCGAAATCAATATCCACACTCGCTTCCACTAGCTGTGTGGTAATCCAAATACCTGTTTCTTTACATGTACGTTTCCCTAATTCCTTAATAGCAGCTTCTTTACTTTGACGATGCTTTTGAATAAACCGACTATGCAATAAATATGCTTCTATTCCCAGATTTTCAAAACCTTTGTACAATTCCTGTGCTTTTCCAACCGTATTCACAATAATAAGTATTTTTTGTTCGAGTGAATGGACAAGTACTTCTTCAATTGTTAAGTCACGCTCAATCATCTTCTTTACATGACGTTGCATGACCTCCCCATTATCATTTAGCTTTAAAAATGGTGTTTCTGGCCGTTTAAACGGAATATTTTCTTTATGAAGTGCCTCGATAAAAAGCGGCGGCAATGTTGCTGTCATAATGAGGAATTTTCCACCCATATCGGTTATATATTTCAGTCCCATGACGATAAATGCTACCAAGCGCGGGCTATACATTTGAATTTCATCAATAACTAATTTACTGTATGAAAAAATGGCAAGCTTCAATTCAAACCCTGGATACAGGCCAATAAAATCAATAATCTGATCAAGCGTTGTAACTGTCAGCGGCATAGAAAATTGCTTTGTATGATTCAGTGCAGATAAACTAAATTCTTGTCCTTCTGCTCGCTTGACATATTCCAAATGCGAGTCACTGTGCAATAATCCTACATCATCATAGTTATATACATCTCGAATTCGGTCATAAATCGTATTAATCGACACTTTCAATGGTAGAGTAAAAATCCCTTTGTCATCCCCTAACCAAAACAATGCACCTTCTGTCTTTCCAATACCTGTTGATGCGATAACGACATGACTATCTTGCTGATTCTCATACAAATACTGCTGTAATTCGTTTTTTCCATAACCTTCTTTTTTAAAATGTTTCTCTACTTTTTCTGTTAAATGTTTTGGCGTCACTTCGATAGCAATTCCACCACTCGCCGCGTAATCCAACTTGTTCAACAATCCTTTAATTCGTACGAAATGATACAAATGATTGCGTTCCCTTAAAAAATCTTTATCTGTAAATCTTCCATAGTCAAAGGCTGGAACATCACGAATAGTAAAGTAAGATTTTAGTAAAGACACATATTGTTGTAAATCTCGTTCAATTATTTGTTTACTAGCATTTGTATTTTGTTCATTTCGCTCATGATGATAATAGACTGCCAGCAAAAGAATCCTGACTTCATTTTTATCGAATTTTCTCATCAGATCTTTGATCGGTATATAGGCACAACTCAAATACGCATGTGGGACCTCAACTAAATCAGGTAAAATATCATACTGTCGCTCTTCTGTAGACCTTAGCTTATTTTGAAATTTTGTATTAGCTTTGCCAACGTCATGATAATAGGCAGCGTGCCATAATATTTCCCAATCCCTTTCTGTTAATGCCTCTGGATACACATTTTTAAACTCTGTATGTCTTGTTAATAACTTCTCTGTGTGCTCTTTAATCGTTTCAGCAGCACTCCTATTCGATTCCGATTTGGCAAGTAATTGTTGAAATATTTCCATCATCCCCTTTTAAAAAAGAATGGGACGAATCCCATTCTTTAAGCTAATAACAAAACAAAACCATCTTCATCAAAATATACATCGCAATATGCGTAGAGTTGATTTGTTTCAGATGCCGGAATATGATAGACATTGACTTTTTGCCATTGTCGAATCTTCTTCCCTTTGGATATCTCAACTTGTTCATATACTTTATTTAAACGATAACTGGTTCCTAATTTTTCATATATCTTTTCATCACTACTATTTTGTGGTAAATAGATGTCATAACTTACTGGCATCCCTGATTCTGTCATTTCATCTATAATTTCTATTTCTTTCACCAAATTAATTTGCAGTAGATCCTCTCGGCGACCAAGTGATAAATATTCTAACGGAGATTCAAGGGCTTTTTTAATGATGGGTACATACGCCTCATCCTCAGGTACAATATGCAGCACAAGCTCTACATCGACTAATAGCTCTGTCGTGGATACCCCACGTGTAATACCGTATGTCTTACCCTCATTCATTTCTAACTTTAACTGATGTCGCCCTTCCTCATACGAGCTACCAGCAAATTCATAACGTGTCCATAAATCATTGACCTTGGAGTGATATTTCCCTTGTATACTCACCTGCATCGGTACATAGCTCGTAAATCCACATGCAGCATGAATCATTCCAATTACAGTCGAATAGGGCGGTAAAGGATACGTTTCTTTTAGCTGAAAACTTGTCGGTTTTCTATAGTTAACTAAATTTTGATAGGCTTCAATGCGAATTCCTTTCATAATTGTCACCCGTAGTAATTCATAACAGCTACTTCAAGTGCTTTGAAAAATTCAGCCATTGGTTTTGCTTGAAGTGTTTGTTCGATTTCCTCATCATTTGCTAAAAGCCCTTTTACTAAGCCGACATGTGTCTCTTTTTGGACATGCTCGTCTAGTGCCAGCACACCTTCAATTGTGCTCACGACTAGCTTATTCTCCTTAAGCTTTAAGCGATTTTCGAAAAACGGATTCTTATAATCATAGACACCACCAATAGCAAAGATCGGTGCTAAATTTTCCCGTCTTCCTTTAATATCACGATATAAAAACTTCAATGCTTGCAATAATGCTATAACACGATCGGAACGTTCTGCTATTGGAATTTCGATATCATCGTTCACATCAATTCCAACTTTGTCTAAATCAACTGTTAGTGTGTAAGCATAGAAGGATTTATGAATCTCACTTTGCGCAATATTTCCACCTTTAATTTTATCATCCTCTTTACCTTCTGTTGCTTTATAACGATCCAGCAAGCCTTTATTTGTTAGAAATTCTAAATCTGTGTTATAACTTTCCAGCGCTATTGCATTTGATAATCTCGCTACAGCAGCACGTGTTCTTGTTGGTTTTACAGTTTTCATATAACCAAACAAGTCAATCTCTGGATAATCAGCAATTGTTGCTTCTGGATGGAATTGAAGCACGCTACCATCTGTACCGAGTGGTGTATAATTAATTCCCATTTGATCGACGATATTATAACGTAACGCTTGTCTAGAAATATATGTGTACATCTCGTGGTCACCACGAGAAAGTTTCTTTAAGGATGTTACGTTCCCAACACCTTCTCCATAATTGGCACTCTCTGCTTCAAAAATCACACTAAGTGTAAGACCCTTTTTATCCATTTATCTCATCCTCCTTATTGTCCTTTAGTTTTTCAAAACCGTGCAGTCCAATTAAAAATGCATAGCCAATCGTTTGGAACTTCTCCACATCATGTAATGCCTGTACAAAAACAGCTGGAATTGCTAGCCTTTTGTAGCTATAAGCTTGAATAAGTGTTTCCATAAACTTGTTGGCATTTTTCACCTTTAAGGCATTAAGTAAACGATACGAAATACCATTCAACTTTGATTCTTGCCCACGATATGCCTCCTTCAAATGGAAACCATAACTACGAACCTTTTTCAATTCTTCTTGTGTCATATAATGCGTCCCTCCTTTAAATCTTTCATTCGAAATATTAAGAATCTTATTGATAGATGCAATTCCTTTAAATTCACCATCTACCACTAAACGAAGTAATCGATAGAGTAAATCAGCAAAACTTTGGCCATTATACAAACGCTTGACTGTTTCCTGATAAATTTGTATATATTCGCCGTTTTCTTTGGCAAATTTTCCAACTAAAAATTGAAAATCTTGTTTACTATTCTGCATTTGTTGTGCTGTTTCTCTTGATAACATATTAAACGTATATGGTCTCGCTTCCATATTTCGGTCGTATTTCACAATTTGAATGTTATCTATTTCTAAATTTTTATGATTTTCAGCCTGTTGTACCATTACATCTAAAATCTTATAATAAGCTGTCGATTCTAATTCATCCTGTAGCAGTTCATTTTTTCCATCACGTAGAGAAATTGAATTCACAGAAATAAGTTCATCAACGGAGCGATTATTATTAATAAATAACCCTTTTCCTTTCGCTAACGTAAAACCTAACGGTACGCAACTATACACAATATTACATATCGGACAGATAAAAGTATCTCGCTGATGATCCCAATAGTGCGAAGATTTTCTCGCAGCATCTACACCAACTTTTTGCATCCAAGTTAAATCAAAAGCTTCTGCGGTTGTTTTCATTCTATTATCACAACAAGCACACGTTAATTTATTTTTAGCATATTTCTTTTCATCCTTCTTTGTTGCTAAATATGCTGATGCGGATTTAATAAAGTAATTTTCATATTCCTCATACAAATCCTTTTTGCTAGCAGTGCTATTTAATAAAGAAACGTTTGACCAGAAACCTTGAATAACTTGATAACTTAACACACGTGGTACGATGTACCGCTTCGCTTTGGGATGTTCTAAAAAAGTAATACATTCTAAAAGTTTTACAGCCATTTCCGTAACTTGCTGACGCACATCACCTACTGTTTCTTTCTTCTTTTTATTTACTTTCTTCCAAGCCTTTGCTTCCGCTTCAAAGTGATATGGAATATCTTTCAAAAACGAATAAACATTTTTATAACTATTTGATGTTATCCATCTTTTCATATTATCAATCAGTGTATTAAACTGTTCGAGCTGCTTTTCATCATCTATCCCCGCGATACACTTTTCAACAAAATCTTTGTTCGCAAGCATTTTATAATAGCTAGATTCATAGCCATAACGCTCAATTAACAACTCAAAATAATGTTCTGTAAAATTTTCTAGATTCGCTTCATCAAAAGAAATCGTTTGACCACTTCGTTCAAAATGTAGATTTGCATGTTGAAATACTCGACATAATCCTAATATTCCCGCACTGTAGACCACCTCATCAATTTGCAATTCAATCAAGTTCCCACCTCCTATTCATTAATCATTTCAATACAACCAAAGAATATAGAACGTCTAAAACCAAGACCTGCCTGCGCTAAAATATTCAAATCTTCAGGAGCACCCTCTAATAGAAAAGTCCCTTCATATGCGTTCATGTATAAAATATTTTGAGTATTTAATGAAGCAAAAGAATCATGCTTTAACTGTACAACCTTTTTATTCATAACAACTGGTGTTAAAGTAATTGGTTTATATAAAGAACGTTTTGCTACAGCTTTCATACATTCATTTGCTGCATAATTTAATTCAATTTGATAATTTCCATCATGTAAATCTAGATACTTTCCATCCTTATTTTTAATAACTATAGGCGATAAAGTTTTAAATAATACACGATTTGTTTTTGGTAATCTTTCCGGGAGCATTTTAATATGTGCTAAGGACAATTCGTAAGATTGATATTTATAATCTGTTTTCTGCACAAATCCATTGTATAGATTAAGAATCGTTTCGGCGCTGGGTGAAGAAATTGTAAGACGTACGTCTTGATGAATAATGAACTCTCCACCTTCTAAGGTGTAGTCATTCAAATAGATGGCCCCAGTGAAAGGTCGCATTTCTTTATTTGCCTGGTTTGGTGTGTACTGATACATTTCATATTGCATTTGTGAATTTGATGTTGCTAATGCCGACTTTACCAAACTAGCAAATAAAAAATGATGATGTCTCGGTAACTTTCTAGCTTTAAAAACTATGAGTAATTTCAAATCATCACCTCATTTTCGTAATATTGTCAATTTAATAGTAGTAAAATAATACCATTTAGTCGATATTAAATTTGTATTATTAAATAAGGAATAAAAAATCCCGATAGAATATTCATAAATTTATTAAACAAGAAGAATCTCTCGCCATAAAACATTAAAAACAATTTTCCTTGATTTTCAAAAAGCTATTTTTGTAGAAGTCTTCTAGCTATTTGGAAGAGCATCCAATATACTAACTATGTATGATTGTCTAGCGATAACCTTTAAACTTGGCATGATACATACATAATATTTTTAGTTGTAAATCATAAATTCCTAAACAAAGTGGAATGTAAATTATTTAATAATGACAAATTTAATTAACTATGTGGAAAGAGTAGCTATCTCGCTACAATCTTCGGTTATCATTTCTCTACTTCATTCAAATTTCCAGGTGAAAAATTTGTTTAAGTGTATCCAAGAATAATATCTAGTCTTTTGAAGAGATAATTGAATTCAAAACAAAAATAACCACCCTTATT
>NZ_JBALLY010000006.1:33031-37486 GCF_036963045.1 Bacillus sp. JJ864
AATAAGGGTGGTTATTTTTTTATATCCTCTTCTCAACTTAATGACTATAAAGGCAGCTCTTATTTCATCTCCAACCAAGCACACACTCCACATGTATTGTATGCAAAAACATATCCACAGGCTGAACCCTCCTGCCTTCTTCAAGCACCTTCAAAGTCATAAGCAAGTGTCAGCTACGATGAGGAAGCTTTTCTTTATAAACAACGGCTTATACCACGATCGTATTATGAAATTCTTTTGGAACAATCTTTACCGCTGTTTTTAAAGGCTTCTTTGTATAATTGTTAATGGTACTCTTCATTACAATTGATTTATAAATCATTTAAAGTTAATACATCCCCTGCTTAATTTTCCTTTTAGTAATCATACTTCCCAAGATCCAGAGTACAACAATCCAAGTAAGTAAATATATAAACTGACCTTTAAATTCTAATAGGTCATGTCCCTTTTCTATTCCTTGAACCAGCGTCATGTATGATTTTTGTGGTAAAACGCTACAAATCTTATTTAAAACTGTATTTTCCCCTGTAAAAGAAATATAGCAGCCTGATAATATACAAGTTATAACATAAATTCCGCTGGCCACTACAGAGTAGTTCCGTTCAATGATTGTTGTAATGAATAAAGCTAATGCCGTTGAGAGTGTACAAAGAATTCCAATTAATATCGCTAACATTCCATAACTAAATCCGATGTCTACATTAAAAGCAACCTTTGTGATAACGAGCGCTAAATATGACGGTATATAAAGCCATAAGAATGTAAAAATCCCATGTGCAAAAATATATTGCTTTTCACTTACCGGCTCCGTTAATACACGTTTGAAGATTTTTTTATCCCTGTCCTCTGTATAAAGGGTTATCAATGCAACACCTTGCATGAAAAGGATTATTAAAATAAATCCTAAAACGTTTGTTCCAACACCTCTTTTTTCTTTTTCTACTTGCTTACTTTCTGAAATCTTACCTGTTTTAAAGAAGTTTTTTAGAATTTTTTCATCATTTTTGTTTTTTAAAGTTGTTATATCATAGTTGCCATTAGTTTTCTCTTCCACAATGGCAATATACTTTCCCGAAAGAAGCTCTGAAATGGCTGGTTTTTTATTGATTACATCAATTTTAATCCTATTATCTTTTGGAATGCTCTGTTCATTATTTGAAATAAAAGCTATGTTGCCCTTTATATCTGTTTTTCCCGTAAAAAATACCGCAAGTCCAATCATAATTGGAACAACTATAAACGCCACTATGATCACCACTTTTTGGGCTAAAATCCTATTAAAATTATTTTTAAATATGTGAATTACATTCATCATACATACTCCTCCGGCTTAAAAGTTATTTGACATACTATCATGCAAACGATCGAAGCAAACAGCAAAAAGGAAAGAGTAGGTATATACGTGCTGAAGTCATGGTCATAAATAACCTTAAAGGCACATTCTGTAACCCACTTTATTGGCGATATATAGGATATTTTCTCTATGATTTTCCCGAGACTTGCTATAGGGAAAAAGCTGCCACCAAAAAAGACAAACACTAATATTGGAATTTGCATGACTGAATTTGCAACTTCTTCATTTTTGAAAATACTACAGAACATTGTGCCGAGAGAACAGCCAAATAGTGTCAGCATATTCATTAACAGCATGATGTATAGAAGGTTTTCCTGCCCAAAATTAATGTGAAGGAGATATTGACCTACAAACAATATGACACTGTATGAAATAGTGCCTAACATATAAGTAGAGATTAATTTGGATAAATATATTTCTGTTTTAGAAACTGGTGCATATGTAATGCGGGTATTCCCCCTCTTAACCTTTTCTTCCATAAATGTATTCGTAGCTGTCACGGCAATCAATAATGCGGTAAAAATCATCATCGTGACTCCGTAATAATCATAGGAACTTATCGGTCCTGAACCATAGCCACCTTTTGTTGCGAACCCCATAACTCCTATGAGTATAAATGGGAATATCGTATTAGTAATTAACAATGCTGGATTTCTAAGGATATTCATAAAATCAAATTTTATTATTTTTATAAAGTTCATCTATGTATCCCCCCTAATCCCTTAAACTTCTTCCTGTCAATTCTAAGAAAGTAGTTTCTAAAGATGCCTCTTTACTGCTCATGCTTTCAATTTCACAACCACTTGCCAACATTAAAGATATAATGCTATTTAGATTATCATTGGATTTTTCAGCAGTTATCTCAAGCATATTCTCAAGTAATTTAACCTTTGTTATCCCATTCATTTCATACAACTGCTGTTCACTTAATCTATTTAAATTTTTAACACAAAAATAATAAGTAAATTCATCACTCACTTGTTGGTTTAATTCTTCTTTTGTCCCCTCTGCAATAATCTTTCCCTTGTTCATAATAATAATTCGATCACAAATTGCTTCCACTTCTTCCATGTAGTGTGTGGAATAGATAACCGTTGCACCTCTATTTTTCAATGTTTTAATTGATTCTAAAATATGATTTCTTGATTGAGGATCAATACCCACTGTCGGCTCATCCATGATAATAAGTTGTGGCTGATGGGCAATTGCACAAGCAATATTTAATCTTCGTTTCATACCGCCTGAAAAGGTCTTGGGCTTATCGTCTTTTTTTTCATAAAGCCCTACTAGTTCCAAAGCCTCCTTGACCATACTCTCTAGTTGTTTTCCTTTTACTTTATAAAGACTTGCAAAAAAACGTACATTTTTCTCAACAGAAATTTCTTCATAAATTGCTAAATCCTGAGGAACAATTCCAATCCCCTGTTTTATCGGTTTTACATCTTTTCTTAAGTCATGCCCCAAAATCGTTATTTTGCCATTATCAGCTGCTAATACAGTAGACAAAATATTTATCGTTGTACTTTTCCCTGCCCCATTCGGACCTAATAATCCAAGGATTTCTCCCTTATTAACTACAAAATTGATTCCATCAACAGCTTTTTTTTTCATGATAATTTTTTTCTAGTTTTTCAACCGTAACAATACTGTTCATTTTTTCATCCCTCTCATTTAGACAATATAATGTCTAAATGAACAATATCACAATAATTTCAATTAGTCAATATAATGTCTATTTTAAACCAGATGCCGTCACCTATTATAAATACCAATTGAAAAACCAACAGCCGACTCTTTTTAGGAGGGAGCATTACCACCAGCAAATAGCAGGAGTTACATGTAGGAAAATCAAAACGCACTTAAATTTAACAAAATTAAAAAGTCATAAACTTAATTATGACTTCTTCGTTTCTTTACTATATTTCTATCTTTTCTCATTTCTAGAATGGCTTCTTCGTCTTTCAAATTCCTTTAATAGTCTCGCCTCTACGTCCTTCACATCTTCATTCATTTCTAATTTAACTTCTTCTTCAAAGCCATCTTGCTCTTCACCGTCAAAGGAATACAGTCTCTTCAATAACCGCCACAATATTTCCATTTCTTCAGTTGTAAAATCTTCAAAAAGATCTAGAAAAAAGTTAATTCCACCTTCAGCACATTCCACTGCTACTTGTTTTCCAGCTTCCGTAATTTTAACATTAACAGCCCGCTTATCCTTTTGACTTGGCACAGTCGTAACATATCCTTTATTTTCTATAATCGTTATCAGCTGTTTCACACTCTGTTTCGTGGTACCTAACTTTTTAGCAATATTGTTGATTGTTGTTTCATCTTCCGGCAAATGAGCTATTGCGATCATTGTCATATACTGTCGTGCTGTTAATTTGTCATAGTATTTATCGCCTTGTACCTGAAGCTTATTTGCAAGAGAAAAAAGTGTTCCGTAAGTTTGCTGCATTAAAAATAGTTCTCTATAAGTGTCCATAATATTTCCTTTCTTCTTAGACATTATATTGTTTAAAATGATAATAACATAACATTCTAAACCCACCAATTCTGCAAAACATATATGTAATGTTCTATATTCACTTATCTCCGTTGCATGAGCATCAACATCTCTACAGTTATTAATTTTATTCATTGCAGACATGAAGATTGCTTTTTCAATAGTTATTACATTTGTGAATGTTGAATACTCAGCAAAACTAACATTCTTTAATTCCGAAAACAAAAGACGTTCAAATAACTCTTTACCTTCTCTTTAAAATTAACTCTAAGCTCGTATTAACATGTTTCTCCACAATCTTTGGTACCATATCTCGTCCATATTTAATGGTTAAAGTTTACCTAGCCAGAACTCTTTAATCTCTTCAATATTATTTCTCCTACTAGAAATAATTTCTCTATACATATCAAAATTACTTGGCATCTTTTTATATCTATAGCTATCTTTCATATAATTTTTAATAGCATCAATTTATATATAATCAATGTAACTACTCAGTTACATTTGAATTAAATTATGAGCTATATAAATACAAATTAAAAAATCGACATAAAAACCCTCTTTCTTTTTAGGCTAGCGAGAGCATCTGGCCATG
>NZ_JBALLY010000007.1:0-21150 GCF_036963045.1 Bacillus sp. JJ864
TATGTATATATATCAGGGGTATATCCTACAAGAATGATAATTCCAAAAAATGAAATATTCAAAATTTATTGACGGATTATATTTTATTAACATATAATCCCATTAGGGACTAAGCAGGAAAAAACTTCCTGGTACTTCCTGTTAAAAAAGAGAAGAATTAGGGTGGTGTTATATGAAGATCAATCTATATTTATAAAAGTTTAATGAAATTTAAGGATATTTATAATTAATCTCTGTATAAAAAAACTTAATATCCTACAAGATTTTATACAGATGTTTATGAAGATACCGAATCCAATCTTTTTTCATGTGATTATTGCGAATTGTGCAGATGGAAATGTCTTCATTTCATGGCTTTTACACCTGATATTTCATTTGCGATATATGGAAATATAACAAAGCTAATAAAAGGAGAGTTCGAATGTATGTCAACACAAAATGTTTATTTTAACTCTATTGATGACATATTGGGGGAGGGCGATCAACGTTTCTTTAGTGCGGGTTTCAAAAAGGTATTGCATCAAGTTGGTACAATTAATGTCGACATTAATGAAAATGGCCAAGGGTATGTAACAGCCAAAGCAAATGTTTTCTATCCGAGTAGTTGGTCGAAAAAAACTGAAGATACAGATTTGAAACCTCACCTTAGTACTATCGATGCACTGGTACTAGCTGTTCAAATGAATGAGGTATATCTTAATCATATGTATGGGTTAGATGAAAATCAGAGAAAAAAGATGTGGCTTCGTCGTTTTGTTATGAAAGCTGGTTCAACTCCACAAGAAGATTTAACAGATTTCACTATTGAAACACGTCATTTAGAGACTAAAAATGTTATTGGTTCTTTATACGGGTATATTTCTATATTTGAATCAAAAGTTGGTACAATTAAGGTTCGTTGTGAAATTGAACATGAAATGGGAGAGAGACAAACTGAAGGTGCCTTTTTTTCAAATATAGAAGAAATTTTAGGAACATCTGTAAGTAGGTATTTTGGTACTGGATATAAACTTCGAAAACAAATTATAGAGGACGTTGTGATAGACACTAAAACTCAAAGGGCAGAAGCTTTGATTACTATTGAACAGTCTGAAGATGAAGAATTAGTAAATGAAGGTTTGGAAGCATATTATCGTTCGTCCCTTTCAGCAATTGATTGTATGACAAGCGTTGCTCAATTGGGACAAGCGTTACTATATACATTGGATAATATTCATCGTTCTAAAAGTAATACTCTCTGGATGAGACAAGTAATCATTGAAAGAAAAAATCCTAATGAATCATGTACCCCTTTTATTGCATCAACACAAGTGGCTCAAAGTAAATTATTGAAAATAAAAGGGGATATATGGAGAACATCAGAGTTGACAGGGACATTTAAAGACTTTGATTTGAGATATTACGTAGCACATGAATTACCAGTTAATGAATGGGGAAATTACGAACACTTCGAAGATTGTGAAAGAAGTGGGGAGAAAGATAAAAGTAGGCTGCAATTACAGAAATAATTAACTTTGTAGATTAATAAATAATTATAAAAATAAATGAGGTGTAATATTAATGAAATTAGCGATATCAGGTACATATTCTTCAGGAAAAACCACTACAACACTTGCATTGGCACACTTAACTGGAATTCCTCGTACACATGCAAAAACTATGCGTGAGATTTTACCAGATGCATTACCAGGAAAAAGATTAGAGGACTGCACCGCACCGGAACTTTTTCGACTAGGAATGATTCGTTATGGTGAGCGTGCAGTCCATGAAAGCCATTTGCCAAATGGTTTCATATCTGATGGTTCTTCAATTCATGAATGGGTTTACGGTAAAGTAAGAATAAATGTTGGAATTAATCCAAACGATTCTGAAGATATGAATGTTGAAAAAACTGAAAGCATGCGCTTTTTTGAGGAAGTTATTGATAATATGGGTGCTGTAATGAAACAGCATGCAAAACGAACTTATGATGAATTCATTCATCTACCAGTAGAATTTCCTTTGGTTGAAGATGGGCATCGTCCTGTATCTGAACGTTTCAGAAAATTATCTGATGAGCTGTTAATCAGTACGCTAGAAGAACTTGACATTAAGTATCACATTGTATCAGGAACCATTGAAGAAAGACTAGAAAAGATAATGAAAATTTATGGGTTTTCACCTGTAATGGATATTAAAAAGGCAATTGAATTAGCAATTGAAGAAACTAGCCAAATGCAAACAGAAATTGAAGTAGAAGAACAAAGTGTTCAAGCATAGAGATTATAGAATTTATTTTCCCTAAGGATAAATAAGCCTATGTATCTGAACAAAGTGGAGGTAATTCTATGAAGAACGGGTTACTAATTTCTAAATCTGCTCTACCATTATTTAAGCCATTAAAAATAGGAAATTTAACTGTTCCTAACCGAATTGTTATGGCACCTATGAAACGAGGATTCGCAATCGATGGAGTGCCAGGACAGGATGTTGTAAATTATTACCGCTCTCGAGCAAAGAATGGTGTAGGGCTAATTATAACAGAAGGTACAGTAATTAATCATCCAGCATCATCAAGTGATCCTAATGTTCCACGATTTTATGGAGAAGATGCTTTAGATGGATGGTCTAAAGTAGTAAATGCAGTCCATGAAGCTGGTGGTAAGATTATTCCTCAACTTTGGCATGTTGGAATGGACCGGAAAATCGGTGATTTACCAAATAAAGAAGCATTACCAGTAGGCCCATCTGGTTTGTCTGCACAAGGAATTAAGGTAACCGAGCCTATGACTCATTCAGAGATTAAAGCAGTAATCGATGCTTTCGCGCAGGCAGCAGAGGATGCCCAACGTATTGGGTTTGATGGCATTGAACTTCACGGCGCGCACGGTTATTTACTAGACCAATTTTTTTGGGAAGGTACTAATCATCGTACTGATCAATACGGTGGAGACATCATTTCTCGTACTCGGTTTGCAGCTGAAATTATTAAGGCTTGTAGAGAAAAAGTAGGGCCTGATTTTCCGATAATATTACGTATTTCACAATGGAAGATACAAGACTTTACTGCTAAATTGGCTTCGACGCCTGATCAGCTTAACCAGTTCCTAACTCCTTTAGTGGAAGCTGGTGTTGATGTTTTTCATTGTTCTACTCGTCGGTTCTGGGAACCCGAATTTGAAGGTTCCGATCTTAATCTTGCTGGATGGGCTAAAAAATTAACTGGAAAACCATCTATTACTGTTGGTTCAGTTGGTCTTGACGATGAGTTTTTAACTGCCTTTATAGATGGTAAGGGTGCAAACAATGCAAGTATTGATAAGTTAATTGAGATGTTTGAGAGAGACGATTTTGATATGGTTGCGGTAGGTCGTGCTTTATTAGCTGATTCAGAGTGGGTAGCAAAGATTCAAACTGGTAGAATTGAAGAACTTGTACCTTTTAATGTTGAAGCATTGAAAACATTAGTATAGTGAGTACATATTAACTGTATATAGATAATCATATTTTTGTGTATTTGATTAATAAAGAATATTAGAGGAGGATATATATGAAAGCGATTGTATTTGGAGGTACAGGTTTTATTGGAAGTCATGTTGTTGAACAATTAATTTTGAGTGGGCATACTGTTACAGTAGCTGCAAGAGAAACAAGTGATACAAGATTTTTAGATAGTTTAGGTGTAAATACTGTTAGGATTGATTTTTCTAATACAGCTGCTATTAAGGAAACTATCGAAGGGCATGAAGTAGTTTATAATTGCACGGCTGCAGCTAAAGTAAGTACAAAGAGCAGTTTAGATGCTGAAGTGGAAATAAATTTAACAAGAACGCTTATTGAACAAGCGGCTCTTGCTAAAGCTCTTAGATTTATACAGTTAAGTACAATCATGGTATATGATTTCCAAACTCAGGATCCTATGGATGAATCATATATTCCACAAGTGGAGTATCCAATACAAGAGATAGAAATTAAAAGAGAAAAGATAGTAGAAGAATTAGGAAAGAAATATGGAATTGAAACTTTCATTTTACGTCCAGCAAGTACAATTGGTTCCAGAGATCGTGCATCGTTTTTCTCAAACTTTTTCTCCTCACATAAAAATGATAATTACGTTATCGTAGATGGAGGGAATGCTAGGGTATCTCTTGTTGATACACGTGATATTGGACGAGCTATGGTTTGGCTCGGAACGTACAAAAAGTCTACACAGGGTAATGGTATCTTCGTACTTAAAGGGTTTGATACAACATGGACCGAATTAAAAAATGAGGTAGATAAAGTTACTGGAAGAATTGCAAATGTTACTGCACTTCCCAAAGAAGTAGCCTTAACAGTCTTATCACCATTTGAAGTGAATAGCTTAACAATGAATAGAGTTTGGAATGATGATAAAATAAAAAAATGTGGTTTTTCCACAAAGTATTCGCTAACAGAAACTTTAGAAAATGCGGTTAGAGATTTAGAAAATCTTCCTGTTCAATTAGGATAAAACTTTTTAAATGAAAAAGAAGGTAATCATCTACGTATAAGTCGATAATCGCCTTCTTTTTTATTTTGTGTACAGTGCAGATTGTGAAAAAAGATATACGTATAAAATTAGGGAAGTTATTGTAAAAAGGCGTTTAATATTAAATGTCTTTTTATATTTTAGTATATAAATTGATTATAAATGCATCCTTCTTTGTCCAGGTTTTCTTTCGTAAATATGTTACTTTTTCAAGTACTGATTTTAGAAGAAGATTTTTCTTCTTTATATCTACAGTTGCATGGTATGCTTCTAATACATTTTTAATTTTGGGAACAAACGCATGTATATGTTTTTCTCTTTCTAATACATGATTAATTTCATACTCAAGTTGTTCAATTTCTTCTTGGGTAGTTTTTAAACGGATCACAATGGATTTCTGCCGATCTAAAAAAGTTTCAATATCGTATACACCATTCTCCAGTAAATCATGGAGTTTATTTTTTTGCTTTTGCAAATCATTCATTTGTTGTTCTTTCTTTTCTAAAGCCTTTTTTTGCATATTAACGTTATTCATCGTTTTCTTTTTTTGTACCATGTTCTCTTGTATCTCAAAGCTTTCAATAATTTGTTTTAATCCATCAAGTATGCGCTGTTCAACAAGTGCCAAAGCGGCCCCTTTTTGAACTCCTTTACAGGATGGCTGTACACAGCGCACTTGAGGATTAGGCCGATCTTTTCGAGGTTGATAAAGCATGGAATGACCGCATAGTTCACATAATAAGATGCCTGCCAATGGATTGGAAAGCTTTTTTGTTTTGATTGTTGGTGGCCGCCAGCGTTTACTATGGGCTGTATTAGCCTTTTGAAATAATTCTTCTGATACAAGCGAAGGATGAGCATGATCGTGTCGTTGCCATCTTTCTTTCGGCACTTTCTTTCGAATATATTTCCCATTTTGTTTGATATAACGTATCTTTCCCCAAATAATGTGACCAAGGTATACTTCATTCTTTGTAATAGACGAGATGGTTGAGGGGTTCCAATATTCACCTTCGGGAGGGGCGATCCCTAGCCTATCTAATTCTTGAGCAATTGCCTGTCTACCCGTTCCACTTGCCATTAATTCGAAAATTTTTGGTATTACCCAGCTTTTTTCAGGATCAGGATAAAGTTTTAAGTTATTATCTCGTAAGTATCCATAAGGTGGAACACGAGAGATGGATTTTCCTTCTTTTGCAGAAGCTCTTCTACCACGTTGCATTCGTTTGACAATTGTTTTTAATTCTTCTCGTGCAATTAAAGATTTTATACTAAAGGTTAACTCTTGATTTTCATCATTTGGATTAATAACTTCTGTTGGTGTAATAATGAATGTTTCTGAATAACGAAATACACGATAAATTGTTCCTTGATCCACCATATCGCCGCGACCAAGGCGATCTAAATCCATTACTAATACAGCATCAGCAATACCTGCTTCTACTTCACGAAGTAGCCCTTGCATTATAGGTCTTTCAGATATATATTCACCAGAAACAACTTCTTCAAAAATATCAATAATATTATGATGTTCTTTCTGAGCGAGTTCTAATAACTGAGTCCGATGACGTTCAAGTGTATCATAATGTTGTCCATGTTCCAGCGCTTTTTTTTCTTCCTCAAGATCTTTTCGGCTTTTACGTAAATAGATGAATACATCAAGTTCTTCTGGACGATACATTTGTTTCACCTACCAGCTTGTCTCTTATTATTGTTATAGATATGTATGGCTAACTTGTCCTATGAAAATGATAGTTCGTCTTTTTTTCTGTCTCGCATACATATAATGCAAGGGGGGGATATGATGAAAGAATTTCAATTTGGTAATACAAAAGTCATTATTCATTCACCACTTGCATCAATGGAAAAACAAGAACAAAAAGAATGGTTTCAACAAGAGTGGAAAAAGAAAAATCCAATTTTAAGATCTATAGTTGAAGCCGCAGTAAGTTGCCAAGAAGATGAAAAATAAAAAGAGCATTCTCTTTTCTTAAGAGGTATGCTCTTCTTTTTTGCGTTAAATTATTCATCAACATAAATAATTGTTTTTTATTGTGAATAGCTTTTTTAGTTCTGTAAATAATAATCTTGATCATTGTTATGGAGGATAGGTGAAGCTTGAGATAGATCAATACCTTTCTCTAAAGTTTCTAATAAGTAATATCCAAGTGCTTTATCCTGTTGTATCAAGTTATGTAATAGGGTGCTTGCGCGAGCAATTCTATATTTTGTTTCATCTAGGGTTAAGGATGAATTCTCTATTGTAATGAGGTGAAGCTCATCTTGTAGCTTTTGTAATAATGAAAGTTGAATGGTATCCGTCTTTCCTGTTTCAAGATTACTTAAATAAGCTGGTGATACACCAAGCTGTTTTGCAAAGGTGTTTAGTCCAATGCCTTTTTGAGTACGTAGTGTACGAATGTGTTTACCAATTTCATTTATCATAAGACTAACCTCCACGGATTTATTGAAAGGAATACATAAAATGAATAAGCAAAAGAAAATTACAATTACATCAGTAAGTTATGTTCATGATCCAGAATCAGCTCAAAAATGGTTTGAAGCGTATATCAAGATTGTTGAAACAGAATTAGTTAAAGCAATTAATAAGGACTAGTCGCTATTTTTGATACATACAGTGTAAAGAGAACATCATGAGAGGAGGTCCTGAATTGAAGACCGTTGCATATTATAGAAGTTCAATTGATTCTCAGGAAAACTCAATCGAAATGCAACAAAATTCAGTTCTTACTCGCTCCATTGATATGGCATTGATTATCGATGAAGAGTATATTGATGAAGCGGTATCAGCCCGAAAAGTCAGTTTAAAAAAGCGTCCAGCATTGCAAAAATTACTACAAGATATCAACAATAACGATGTCGGAACCTTATTCTTATTTAAGCGAGATCGACTAGCTCGAAATGTGATGGAGTATTATGAAATTTATCAAATACTAAGAAACAAGAAAATAAATGTTATTTTAACTGCACCGAATGAGCCGCCAGTGTACTACACATCAATTGGTGAATATCTAGAATTAATTATGGCAGGTATGGCTCAGCGTGAAGTTGAACAAATTATTGAACGTTTAAAGCAAACATTAAAGTCAAATTTCCAAAGTGGTAAAAACCCAGGACGTCTTCCGTATGGTTTCAAATGGAATAAAGAAACGAAAGAAATTGAATTGGTTGATGAACAAGTACAAACTGTTAAAAGGATTTATCAAGAACTTGTATCAGGAAAATATGAATCCTTGAAAGAACTTTGTAGTGTATTAGGCGTGAAGGAAAACGGTAAGTCTTGGACTTTGGCTGATATAAGAAAAATTGCATTAAACCCGACATATATTGGACTGCGTACTATGAATATTTTTGGTGAAGATGTTACTAGTAAATATGAAAGACTTTCCATTATTGATAAGAATACATGGGAAAAAGCATATAGTATTGTCACCGTTTTATCTCCCCAAAAGACTCATCAAGATTATGTATTCGAACAAGTATTATTTCCATTGCAAGATTTACTAATTTGTTCGAAATGTAATGAATCATTACAAAAAGTAAAGGCTAGGAGAAAAGAAAATTTAAAATATAAATGTTTAAACCATTCTTCAATTTACGTTTTTAAGGGTACAATCGAACCATTAGCTTTTGAACGCTGCAAAGAATATTTTCATAGCCTACTCACTTCTCATTTCCATGAATTATTTGATCGATATGAACAGAATGCTAAGAAACAAGTAAAACAGAAAATACAAACCATTGAAGAGAAAATCCAGTTTATGAATGAAAGGCTAATTACAAAAGTAGATACGTGGTATCACGAAATTGATGCACCTTATAAGGAACAGAAAGAAATCGAAATTATGGCGCTGTATGATGAGCTGGAAAAATATAAGAAACAAAAAGAACAGGTAATACAGGAATTAAGTGATGTAAAGCAATTACGTGAAAAGATAAGTAATTATCAATTCTCTATGTCGTTGTCCTATGACGAGATAAAGGAGAATCGACAGTTAGGTTCCTTTTTTCAAGATTTAATACAACAAGTTAAAACCGACGGAAAGAACTGCGAAATTGTTTTTAAACACCCATTCTTACGTACTCAAGAGGTGTTAACATCATGAAGCTTTCTCATATATTACAACCAAATATGAAGGCTGCTTTTTATGGCCGTCATTCTACGGATAAACAAGATATGGATATGCAATTGAATTCCGTTATGGAAGTGATTCGCAAATATGATTGCATTCATACTCATTCTTTTCTTGATAAGGCTGTTTCTGCTCGTAAAAATAAAATTACAAGTAGGAAAGAACTTGAAAATATGTTCGAAGCGGCAAAAAGAAAAGAATTTGCTTTTGTTATTGTTTATAAAAGTGATCGTTTGGCCAGAGATCCTCTTGAGCATCAAACGATACGTATTGTCATGAAGACACTAGATATTCCCATCATTATTAGTTCAACCGAGAGTGTGTACAATACTGATGCTGACTTGATTGTGCAACTTATGGAAGATGGTTTTACTAAATATGAAGTTGACACCATTATCGCTAGAACACGATCAGGTCTAGAAAACAAAGCAAAACAAGGGAAATGGCTTGGTGGTAAGCCGCCATTTGGTTACACATATGATAAGAATAGTGAGCAATTTATTGAACACACTGAAGAGCTTTGCTATGTAAAAGAAATCTTCAATTTATATGTAAATGGTCATGGGTTTCAGTATATTGCTAATACACTCCCTAACGGTTCCCTCCGCGGAAAAGATTGGGGGAAAGAGAATGTAAAGGCGATTGTACTTAATCCTTTTTGTGGTTTATTATCATGGCGACGACAAACAGATGGAAAGCGAAATGCAAGGGATATTTGGATTGAAGCACCAAACCACTATGTAAAACCAATTATTTCACGAACGACATGGGAAGCATGTTGGCGTATTTATTCAGAAAAACGTAATGGCAACATGGTTCCTAAACATTACAAAACAAGTTTTCTTCTGCAAGGGTTGCTTTCTTGTGAAAAGTGTCAGGAACTAATGAAAACAAAGAATCAACAAACAGTAAGTTCTACAAATAAAAAATATGGAGGGAAAATTTATTTCTGTTCTAACTGCAAATTAAGAATAGATGCAGACCTCCTCCATGATAAAGTAGTGAATCAAACACTTACTGATGTGAAAATAAGTGGATTTCATAATGTGTATCATGCGATAGAACAAAAAATTCAGTATGAGATACAAGAATTAAATAACAATATTCAAAAGCATCAACGTCTCTTCGAAAACTACACCATCAAACTTCACAATATTACAGAAGAGCTCAAACAGCGTATGAAAAATAACGATGATAAACGTTTTTTGAAGTCCTTAGCAATTTATCGCTTGGATATACAGCGAAAACTAGATGGAGTCACACAGCAAATCAATGACTTTAAACAGCAAATCACCCTCAAAGAAAAAGTCGAGAAAAGCAAAGAAACATGGTTACATACTTTGAATGAAGTATTTCAAGATGATGTCAAGATTCAAGAAATAAGCGATATGGATAAAAGACGATTTTTATTACCTCTCATTCAATCTGTATCCATTAAAGAAAATAAAAAGCGTAACGAATATGATATTTCATTACAGTTACGAACCGATTTTTCAAAGCGGGATGTAAAAAATCAAATCAGCTTGATTTTGTAAAACAGCTATCACATTGGTGGCTGTTTTTTCGTTATTGATGTATCGGTATTTGGGTTGAACTGTAGATGAAAATTCTTTTGCTACTCGGTGATTAAGAGGGAGTGGTATACCACATCTACCTAATCACCGAGTTTGATACTCTTGAGAAAGAGTTTGTATCTTAAGGATAAAGGGTTTGTCCTTGTTTATTATTATGGACAGTGATTTGGAGAAATAAACGTGTTCGGTGATTGGGTGAGAGGTAAAGAGGAAAAATAAAGATAACTCGGTAATTGGGATGAAGATGGTTTAATGGATAATATTGTTAAGGTGTTTGACAGGATTTTAAACTGTATTTATTGAATTAGTAATAAGTAAGCTATAAGATATAACATATACAATTCAAAATGCTAGGATGAAAGCGATGTTTGGGGAAATTAATAACAATATTTTGCATCAATTTTATGGTTATCATGGCACAGACGAGGAATCTGCTATAGATATTTCAGCTAATGGATTTAAAATTCTTTATGATAACAGAGATGATCATTGGCTTGGAAATGGCGTTTATTTCTTTAGAGAAGATGAGAAACAAGCTTTATTTTGGGCACAAAATAAAGTTAAGAGGGTTCCGGAATTAAATGGGAAATCGGCTGTGGTTATTCGGTCTTTTATCAACGTAAATAATGACAATTACTTAAATATGGATTCAAGAGATGGATTAGATATATTTGAACGACACTTAAAGCAAAAAGAGAAGGAAATAAAAGAGAGTAATCTTCAAATTACTTTTCAAAATGAAAATCAGCAAAGACATTATTTTATGAATTTACTGCCGGATAAGTATTATGTTATTAAGAGAACATTTCATGTTCCATCTAAAAAGTATGATAGTAGTAAACAGTTAACACATATGAAATTATTGCTTAACGGAGAGCAAATTTGTATTAGGAATTTAAGCACGATTAAGGACACACAAATTTCTCGAGTGGAAAAAGTCAACTTAATTGTTAAAAAGAAATCAAATACGAAACCGCGTTTACTTAATTAAATTAATCAGTATTTCATTTATTATATAAATTGGAGTGTTTTATAATGAAAAATGATAAGGAGAAAATGTTAGAACTTGCTAAGGCGATGGGATTAGATGTTCGGGAAGTAGAAGAGAATGAGGGTGGATTCTTCATTGAGGGTGACAATGGTAGAAAGAAAGTGACATCTAAAGATACGATTGACTTATTTTATACACAAGATGAATTGGAGTTTTTAAGAAATAATGAATTGAAATGGGAGAGCTTAAATAAAACAGTAACGTTTGCTAAAAAAACGAAAGTTACAGTGGATATAGCTTCTCAAGCTTCATTTTTCATCAAAAATAATACAGATAGTAAAGTGGTGGCTTAATATGTTAGCAAAGTTACAATTTAAAGATTACCATGTAATGAATATGAGCTATAAATTTAATCCTTATAATGCAGAGGAAGAAAATCTTAGTCCCGATTTCAGCTATAATATCCAGAAAAATAGCGAAGATCCAAAACAGGCGATTGTATCTTTAACCTTTCATATTGGTGATGAAACGCTAGAGGATTCATCTATTTATGTTTCCGTGACGATAGCGGGAGAATTTGAAGTGTTTGATGAAGATGATGAGGAACAAATAGACATGCTTTATAAAGTGAATGCAATAGCTATCTTATATCCATATCTAAGAAGTATTGTTTCGGAAATTACGAGCAAAGGCACTTCTTCCCCAATTATTTTACCAACGATGAATATAGCTGCTATGTTCAACCAGTAACAACATTAAGGGTATATGATGGAGAACTCAACCAGTACAACCGCCACAGTACACTCATGTCAGCATATAAAAACGTAAAAGATGAGAAGTTTCGCTATTATATTTTAAAACAAAAAGCTGATGTGTTTCATGCGATGAAGAGCTTTTTTAGAGAAGAATCGGCGGAGAAGATGGCTTGACCCCCTAAGTGTAGGGGGTTTTTTGCTTGTAACTACTTAGTCTTTAATAAATTTTTGTAGCATGTTTGCTTCACTGATTATTAGTTAACAATTGAAATCCAGTTCTTTCTACTATTTCTTTAATGGGGGATTCCTGACTATCATACATACGTAATGCAATTGAGAGTTTATCTTTTTCTAATGTTGGTCTACCTAATTTTTTCTGCATTTTTCTACCTGCTTCTAAACCTTCGACATACCCCTTGTACAATAAAGTGAAACTTCCATCAGTGGGGGTTTTCTTCATCCCCCACTGATGGAAAGCTCTCACCAATCGGGCTTTTACTGCCCACAAATAGCGGAAAAAAAAGGCATCGGAACTAAAATCCCTTATTTCTTTATTTTATCTGCATTTCATCTGCATCTATGTCTATTACACTACATACTTGTAAGAGGTATTTATGAAAATAGACAAACAAAAAAGAGGGATCCACTTATGAAAATAAACAAAAGTCGATCATATATTTGGAATGTTTTTTTTGATCGCAGCCATCGATCATTAAATAAACTTCAAGATCAAAAAAAATCCCCAATAAAATTTCGGGATTTTATGCAAAAGGATACAAGTATAGCATTTTTTTTTCTTCTACCAAGTGCAATTGGTTTTTCGATTTTTTATCTGATTCCATTTGTAATGGGAATGATCTATTCGTTAATGGATGGCACAACTGATGGTTCTTTTGTCGGTTTAGCCAATTATAAAGAACTGCTGGGCAGTGCTTCTTTTCTCAAAGCAGCAACGAATACGTTTTGGTTTACCGCAGTGAGTGTACCACTCATCATCATTATCTCCTTATTACTGGCACTTTGTTTGAATCAAAATGTATATATTCAAAATTGGTTACGAAGTGCGTTTGTATTACCACTTGTCGTTCCTGTGGTTTCTATTGTCATGCTCTGGCAAATTTTATTCGATTGGAACGGCACGTTTAACGCATGGATGCACAACATGGGGTTTGAACGAGTTGATTGGATGAAATCAAATTGGGCAATTTTTGTTTTGTCAATCGTATATCTATGGAAAAACATCGGGTACAACATTATTTTATTCTTGGCCGCCTTGCAAAATATCCCAAAAGAGTATTACGAAACTGCAGAAATTGAAGGTGCAGGTCGTATACATACATTTTTTAATATTACACTCATTTATTTAACACCAACAATGTTCTTTGTCATATTAATGTCGATTATTAATTCGTTTAAAGTCTTTCGGGAAACATACTTGATTGCTGGAAGTTATCCGCATGACAGTTTGTATATGATGCAGCATTATATGAACAATATGTTCGTGTCGCTTGATATTCAAAAGTTGACAGCGGCTGCCACGTTGATGGTGGGGGTTATTTCTATCATTGTATTCGTATTGTTTGCAATAGAACGTCGTTTTCGAAAGTTTATGAATTAGGTGGGAAAAGCAGATGAAAAAAGAAAATGTATTTCGTAAATGGATGTTAACGCTATTTTTGACTATATTAGCGGTCATGATGTTATTTCCAATCGTATTTACCTTGACTAATTCATTCATGACTGAGCATGAGATTGGATACAATTATGATTCGATTGGAAAAGTGGAAAAGGATACACCGTTCGTTAATTTAAAATTAATCCCAGATTTAGTGTCATTTGAACAGTATGGAACGGTATTAGTGAAAAATCCAACGTTCCTAAAAATGTTTTGGAACTCAGTATTCATGGTTGTACCGATAATAGTAGGTCAAGTAATCGTTGCATCGTTTGCAGCCTATGTCTTTGCCAAGATTCAATTTCGAGGAAGAGACAAGTTGTTTATAGTTTATCTTTTGACAATGCTCATGCCATTCCAAGTTACACTGGTACCAAATTATATCATGGCGGATAAACTTGGAATATTAAACAGTACAGCGTCTATTATTCTTCCAGGAATCTTTGGAGCATTCGGTGTATTTATGCTCCGGCAGTTCATGTTGCATATCCCGGATGCGTATATAGAAGCGGCTAAGATGGATGGAGCTGGCCATATTACAATCTTTTTTAAGATTATTCTTCCTCTTATTCGTCCTGGAATTGCTGCTCTTATTGTCTTATTATTTGCGGATTATTGGAATATGATCGAACAGCCGCTTATTTTTCTGAATGATGAATCCAAATATCCATTATCACTCTATTTATCAAAAATTAATGAAGGTGCACGTGGTGTTGGATTTTCTGCTTCTATCCTGTATATGACCCCAATGATTCTGTTGTTTTTATATACTCAGTCCTACTTTATCAAAGGAATTCAATTATCAGGTGTGAAAGAATAACGAAAACTTATCATATAAGCTTTCTTTCGGAAAGATTTTAGGGGGAACAAAATGGAAGATACAAACGAACAAGTAGTAGCAAGAAAAAAACGGAATATCAAAATCATTTCCAGTTTATTTATAGGACTCTTAATTATCCTTACACTCTTTAGCAATACGCTAGCGAATTGGAATTTGCCAAAGGTTACTACAGATAAGCCAAGAAATGATCAGCTTACACAAACATTTACAGGTAATGGCGAGTTGCTGCCACAGGAAGAGGCGAAGTTAAGTAATAGTAGCGTAGAGGCGAAAGTGAAGGAGGTGCATGTAAAGGAAGGAGACCGTGTCAAAAAAAACCAATTATTAGTGACATACGATAGTAAAAAGAGTGAACAAGAGATTCTTGATGAAGAAGCAACTCTTCAAATTAATAAGTTAGCACTGAATGACGCTCAAGCGAATTATAATGAAGCAAAAAAAAATCAACAAGAAAACAGATCAAATGATCAACCAAATAATCAACAGGATAATCAACAAGAAAACAAATCAAATAATCAACCAAATGGGGGGATAAGTGAGACAAGTATACAAAGTCTCAAAACAGCTGTGGAGAGCAAAAAAATTGAGATTAGTGTTCAAGAAAGAAAAATTAAAAATTTAAAAGAAGAATTGGAAAAGAGCAAGAACCTAATTGCCCCCTTTGATGGAGTTGTTACAAAAATAAATACAAAGAAAGATCAACTTTCTACGAGAGATGAAGGTGATGTAATTCTCTCTGATGAGAGTAAAGGCCTTAAAGTTGAATTACAAGTACCTTCTGATTTGGCCACGCACTTGAAGGTTGGAGACAAGATAGAGATGAAAAGAAATGCTAAATCCTTAGAAGGTGAACTTGTGGAGATTCAAAATATAGCAAGTAATGAAAATGAGAGACCGAAGGAACAAGGTGAACAGCGAGAGGAACAAACACCAGCAACTCCACAACCACAGAAACGTATTCTTGTAAAAGTACAAGGAGAAGAGCTTAAAAAAGGGGAGCAGGTGGAAGCTACACTGACTAAACAATTGACTAACGGCGTGCTTATACCAAATAAGGTGATTAAGAAGGTAGGACAGAGAACATTTGTCTATACAATAGAAGAAAAAAAAGGACCTTTAAGTAATGCCTTTTATATAGAAGAGTCTCCTATTACTGTTGGTGAATCCAACGGGCAAGAAACAGTCGTGTTAGAAGGAGTATATGAGAAAGATCAAATTGTTTTAGAAAGCAGTGAGCCTTTGAAAAAAGGCGAACGAGTAAAGGTAAAATAACAAAAATAAGGAGAGAATCTAAAATGAAAAAGGTTTGTATGATGCTAGTAGCAAGTCTATCAATCAGCTGCATGGCAGCTTGTGGAAATAGTGATAGCAAAGGAGAAAGAAAAACAAAAGATGGAAAAACGATAGTCGAAGTGTCAACTTTAGGTGCTACGGAGTCCTTAAAACAGGCAGAGAAACTATATGAGCAAAAGAATCCTAAAATTGACATCCAGATAAAAGGAGCTTTTCCGGAAAATGGATCAAAGACAGAAGGATCAAAGACAGACGAGACCTCTGCTGAGAAAATTATTAGTAAGGTGAATACAGAATTTTTATCGGGTAAAGGAGCCGATGTGATTGTACTAGACGGTTTGCCTGCGGACAAGTATGGGAAGAAAGGCTTGCTTACAGATTTGAGTAAAATGATGGAACAGGATAAATCTTTTGATAAAAATCAATATTTTAATAACATTTTAGATAATTCGAAAACAGGTGAAAAACTTTACGGTATTCCATTATCTTTTTGGTTAAGTGGACTGCTTGGGGACGATACAGCGATACAACAATCTGGAGTAAAAGTGGATGACAAAGAGTGGACTTGGAGTGAGTTCACAAGCGTCGGAAAAGAATTAGCAAGCAAGGGAACACATAAAAATGTTATTGGAAATACTCCTCCGGAACAAATGCTGCAATTTCTGGTGCAAGATCATTACAGTGAGTTAGTAGATAAAGCAAGTGGACAAGCAAAGTTCCAGTCTGATTTATTTGTACAGATGCTGGAAAATGTAAAGAAGATGTATGAAGAGAGAATAGTCACTGCAGATTCTGTGAGTTTAGGAGAAGCATACTTTGTTCCGACGCCGATTATGTCGGTAGAAGATTATTTCAGTGTAGGTGCTACCTTAGGTATAACAGGGGCAAAAATATATCAAAAACCACATATAGCTGGACAGAAAAAGGGAGTTGCTTTTACACCGAACACAACAGTAGGTATAAATGCGAAATCTCCGGTTAAAAAGGAAGCATGGAATTTTCTTAAGTTTTTAATGTCTGATGAGGTTCAAAGTAAAGGGAATGGATTTCCAATTAATAAAGCTGTATATGAACAACAAATCAAAACATTGAAGGAAAAAGGAAAACTTGAGGGTCCAGCTGGTTCTATTAACGTTACTGAGAGTGATATACAAGGATTAGAGAAAATGGTTGCTGAAATAAGCGTCCAGAGCCCACAAAGTACTAAAATTGAATCCATTATTGCTGAGGAGTCCAAGTCTTACTTTAGTGGTCAAAAATCAGCTAAGGATGTGGCAGCGCTGATTCAAAATCGAGTGACGACATATATAAACGAATAAGCTATATATAATTCACGACAGGTAGTAGCAATTAAAGCAAAAATAACTAGTAAAGTGGGGATTAGAATTGAAGAGGAATAAAATGATTTTGACGTTATGTAGTAGCATATTGCTAACTGGTATGGTTGCATGTAGTAACAAAGATGATGAGAAGCCGGTGAAATCTGTTGCTCAAAATACAAGTGCAGAAAAAATGGAATCACCTTCCGAAAAATCAGCTGTTGAGGAAACCAAACTCTCTATAGAAGACACACTTTCAAAAGAAGATCAAAAAATTGTTGACGGATTGTTTAACTCGGTCCCTGAACTAAAAACTTTCTTTCAATTAGAAAAAAAACACTCGAAATACGCAAAGTCATTAACAGTAAAAGTTACAAAACCAAATTCAAATTCAACAAATAAAAATGAGAAAGAATACTATAAAGTGACGTTTGAAGGAACTTTGTTAGAACATTGGACGTTTGATGTGAATCCAGATAGTAAAGAGGTTCTATTTAAAGAATCGTCTAACGGAAGTAAGGATTATACTCTTGAAGAGTTCAACAATTATGTAAAGGAAATTGATGAAAAGAAAATTAAGGAGACCCAGAAAATGTTTGAGATGAAGTACCCAGATCTTAAAACTCAATAAACCATGCCATATATGGTGACAACGAGGATATTGTTTCATAGAAATTCATGACAAATAAGAGAAACTGCACAAAATTGGACGGCGGTTTCTCTTATTCTACTTTTTGAGCCCAAGAAATTTTTCCAGTTTCCTATACTTGTCTCATGGCTTGAAATACAGACTGGTCCTCTAAATCTATCCAATAGAGTTTCTAAAGTAATATTGTTCGTTCGGATAGGTGAGAAAAAGCTTGTGAGGTTCAACAAGAATACGTAAATTTTGAATTCACACTACATCTTTAAAAGTTAAAGGAAAACAAAAATGATAAAAACATATATAGCTTTTTTATTGCGGGAGGTAAAACATGACAGAAGTAGTATTAAAAAATATTTATAAAATATATGACAATAACGTGCCAGCGGTAGAGGATTTTAATCTTTATATTCAAGACAAAGAATTTATAGTATTTGTTGGTCCTTCTGGATGTGGTAAGTCGACCACTTTGCGTATGATTGCTGGATTAGAGGACATTTCACAAGGAGATTTATACATTGACGAAAAATATGTGAATGACGTACCACCAAAGGATCGTGACATCGCAATGGTTTTCCAAAATTATGCCCTTTATCCTCATATGACTGTGTATGATAATATGGCATTTGGCTTGAAAATTCGTAAGTTACCAAAAGATGAAATCGAGCGTCATGTTCAAGACGCAGCAAAAATTCTTGGATTAGAAGAACTTTTAAAGCGGAAACCAAACGCGTTATCCGGTGGTCAGAGACAACGTGTTGCTTTAGGGCGCGCGATTGTGCGTGATGCAAAAGTATTTTTAATGGATGAGCCATTATCAAATCTAGATGCAAAACTACGTGTTACCATGCGCTCTGAAATTTCAAAACTGCATCATCGCTTACAAACAACAACTATTTATGTGACGCATGATCAAACAGAGGCAATGACAATGGCAACGCGCCTTGTGGTTATGAAAGACGGACGGATACAACAAGTTGGTACACCAAAAGAAGTATATGAATATCCTGAAAACGTATTTGTTGGTGGCTTTATTGGTTCACCGGCCATGAATTTCTTGACGGGGAAAGTGGAAAATGGAAAATTTATTTCAGGTCATATCAAACTAAGTATTCCAGAAAAAAAATTAGAATCACTGCGTGAACAAGGTTATGAAAATAAAAACATAATCCTTGGTATTCGTCCGGAACATATATATGATAATCCAAGTATGTTAGAGACATTACTTGATAATATTATAAATATAAAAATTGAAGTTGCGGAATTGCTTGGAGCTGAATCGATGATTTATGCTACGTTACACAATCAATCCTTTATTGCACGTTTAGATACACGTAATGATTATCAAACAGGCGAAGCTATGCAACTTGTATTTAACATGGACAAAGTACATTTCTTTGATGCTGAAACACAACTACGTATTAAATAAATTAGTATCTTTTTGCACCAGAATTCACCATATTATTTTGGAGATTATGTACATTTAGACACAAATGAACCTACTCTCTTTACGTTAAGGAAAAGGTAAGATACTATCAAAATAAATGAAAAAAGTGTAGAAAGATTCTACACTTTTTTCTGTAAATAGAAATAAAATAACACGCCATCAACTGTATTATTTACCCCATACTCTGCTCCATGAAGTTCTAAAATATTTTTTGAAATGGCAAGTCCAAGACCTGTTCCTCCTTGTGAGCGTTGACGAGCTGTATCAACTCGGTAAAAACGATCCCAAATTTTATCTAATTGATCTTCTTCAATATGGGCACCTTTATTTTCGATACAAACTTTTATGCGACTTGGCTCATCTATTGTAGAAATAATAATATTTTCTTTTTCTGGCGTGTAACGAATAGCATTCGTGATAAAGTTTGTGAGTACTTGTTCCATACGATGGTGATTTGCAATGACTTCAGTTGCAGCAAGATGTATGTGAACATGTAATTGCTTTTTGGTTATCTCCAAAGATAATTGTTCACATATATGCGTAATGGCTTTTTCAATGCAAAAAACATCCATCTGCATTTTATACGTACCAGACTCGAATTTTGCTAACTCAAGCATATCCACAATCAACATATCCATCTTATCCACTTCTTTTTCCATTGCATTAAAGTAATACTCTTTCTTATGACTTGCAACACCATCTTTTAAAATAGAAATACAACTTTTCATAATACTTAGAGGTGTCTTTAACTCATGCGATACTCCTGAAATAAATTCTTTTCTTGTATTTTCTAATTGCTTTTCTTTCTCTATGTCTCGCTGCAACTGCTCAATATGTGAATGTAATGTATTTGAGAGTAAATTAATATTTTGAGATAAGTCACCAATTTCATCTTTTGACATGACTGGAACCCTTTCCGAGAAATCTAAGTTTGCAATTTTCTTGGTTGTCTTGTTTATTTGTAATAAGGGCCTTGCAATCTTTTTTGAATAGTAAAAAGAAGCTAGAAAAATAAGAAGCAATACAAACACAATAATATAGCCATAATACTCTTTTACCATTTGGACAGCTTCATCAACTGGCTGCAACGAAGTCATTGAAAAAATGTATGTTATTGCACCGCTCTTATCCTTTATCGGTTTTATTATTAACTTATATTTAATATCATTCTGCTCATAATCGATTTCTTGTAATGAATCATAGTTCGTATGCTTTTCATTTAGCAATAAGTCTGCCTGAAACTCTTGTATCCTTTCCATAAACAAGTTATTTGTATAAATAAAATTCGATTGTTCCTTCTCACCTGAAAGTTGAACCTTTGTAATTTTCCCTTCTATATATTTTTGAGGTACTTGTTCATCAAGTTCTTTTTTATGTTCAAGCTTCTCTTTTTCAGAGTACTCTTTAGAACTATATTTATTTTTAAGTTCTTCACTAATTTCATTTATTTTTTTATCTAATGTCGTATTTACCAAATTTGGAGTTTCTGTTTTAAAGAATACAGAAAAAGGAATGAATGTAGCATTTTTTTCTATACCGCTCACAGTAACTGTTTCTCCTAAAGGGAATATTTCATTTGAAATATTCCTAGCATGATCGTCCGCAACCTTGAAGTTATACAGCGGTATGGTAATTGTAGAATTAGCGAATTGAGTTTCTTTATTTTTAGGCTGATTTAATGTTACTTCTATATAAAAATCATTTACATTCTTTAAATTCCCATTACTATCTAATGTTGTAATCCATGTATTATGTTCTCGATAAAAATCTTGTTCTAACTTTTGAATGGTTTGTGAACTTCCTCCACTATTTAAATAATCTGTTTCAAAAGATTTTATGTTTGTTTTGATATCTTCCACTTTTTTATTCGCATAAAATTGTTTAAAGAATATCGTTTGTCCAACAAAAATGGTTGCCAAAATCAACATACATAACACTGTTGTTAACATAAATAATTTTAATACAATTC
>NZ_JBALLY010000007.1:21192-21349 GCF_036963045.1 Bacillus sp. JJ864
TTTTAATACAATTCCTTTTTTCATATTTTATCCTCCAATTTACAACTCGCTCGAACGGTGGTTACAATACTCTTAGATTTATCTCTCCATTTATTTCGCAATTTACTATACAATCATCCCCAACAAATTCATAGCCCCATTTTTTTTGTAATTAATT